>JANNCZ010000323.1:0-14094 GCA_031387185.1 Burkholderiales bacterium | reverse complement strand
TGCGGTTGCAGGTCGCCCTGGCGCGTAAGTTTTAACTTGCGCTGGCCGAGGCTCTCGTCCGTTGAGAAAAACAGTTCACGCAGTTTTTCGAGACGCTCTTCCGGGTCGTAAGGGCCGTTGTTGGGGCGATGGCAATCAGTCCAGTCGTTGTCGCCGGGAATCAGGATGAACGGGTGACGCGAGGCTTCGAAATCGGCACGGCGCGCGAGAAAGCGCCGGTTGTCGCAGGTTTCGCCGCCGGACTTGATGTCGCCGTCGTGGACGACAAACGCGAGTTCGTTGTCGCGGTTCATCTCATCGATGATCAGGCGCAGGGCTTCGACTTCGCGCTCGCTGTAGGGCAGATCGCCAAACAGAGCGAAGACGCCGGCGTGGGCGGCTGCTGCCGCGCTGAGCGACACTGCAAACGTTGCAGCGCGAAAAAAATTACGCATGTTTATTCAACTCCTCATGAAGCGCGTACAGCGCATCAAGCGCTGCACGCGGGGTGAGTTCATCCGGTTTGATGGCGCGCAACTGTTCGATCAGCGGATGGCTGACGGCGGGCGCGGGTTCCGGTTCTTCAATGCGTAAATCGTTCGCCGCGAACAAATCGCGCTGGGGCCGCGTGACGCGCGCGGCTTGCTCTTCAAGGTCGGTCAGGTGTTTGCGTGCGGCGCGGATCACCGCTTGCGGTACGCCGGCCAGTTGTGCGACCTGCAAGCCATAGCTCTGGCTCGCCGGACCGTCGCGTACTTCATGCAAAAACACCACGCCGCCCGCGTGCTCGGCGGCGGCGAGATGGACGTTGGCGCACTCCGGATATTCACCCGCGAGTTGCGTAAGTTCAAAGTAGTGGGTGGCGAACAGCGTGTAGCTCTGGTTGGTTTCAATCAGGCGCCGCGCGATGGCCCAGGCGAGCGCCAGGCCGTCGAAGGTGGAAGTGCCGCGCCCGACTTCGTCCATCAGCACGAGGCTCTGTGCGGTCGCGCCATTCAAGATCGCTGCCGACTCGGTCATCTCGACCATGAACGTCGAGCGGCCCTGCGCCAGGTCATCCGCCGCGCCGATGCGCGTGAAGATGCGGTCGACCGGGCCGAAGCGCGCTGACGTGGCCGGCACAAAGCTGCCGGCGTAGGCCAGCAGGGTGATGAGTGCGGTCTGGCGCATGTAGGTCGATTTGCCGCCCATGTTGGGGCCGGTGATGAGCAGCAGGCGGCGCTCGGGAGCGAACGCACAATCGTTGGGCACGAAGTCAGTGACCTGCTGCACCACCACCGGGTGACGGCCTGCAGTGATATCGATGCCGGGTGTGTCATCGAGCACCGGCCGCGTCCAGTTAAAGGTCCAGGCACGCTCGGCCAAGGCACACAGCACATCGAGTTGTGCCACCGCGCGGGCGATGCGTTGCAGGGCGCTGATGTGCGGACGAAGCGCTTCGATCAATTCTTCGTAGAGCGCCTTCTCGCGCGCCAGGGCTTTGGACTCGGCCGAGAGCGCCTTGTCTTCAAAGGCTTTCAGCTCCGGCGTGATGTAGCGCTCGGCATTTTTCAGTGTTTGGCGGCGGCGGTAATCGTCCGGCACTTTGCCGACGTGGCTGGCAGTGACCTCGATGTAGTAACCGTGTACGCGGTTGTATTCGACGCGCAGATTGGGGATGCCGGTGCGCTCACGCTCGCGTGCTTCGAGTGCCACCAGATATTCGCCGGCGTTGGTGGTAAGGCCACGCAGTTCGTCGAGGTCTGCGTCATACCCCGGCGCGATGATGCCGCCGTCCTGCACGCGCGCAGCGGGGTCGCTGTGCAGGCGGGTGTCGAGCAGGGCGACGCAATCATCCGGAATGGCAAGGTCGGCTGCGAGGCGCTCCAGGAGCGGTTTTCCAGTCACTGGCAGGCCAACAACGAGTGTTGGTGCGGCTCTCAGGCTGGTGCGTAAAGCGGAAAGTTCACGCGGGCGTACCGAGCCGAGGGCTACGCGCGCGCTGATGCGCTCGATGTCGGAAATGTCGCGCAGGGCGCGGCGCGGTGCGTCAAACGGTTTGGACTCCAGCAGCAGCGCGGCGATCGCGGCATGGCGCGCTTGCGGCACCCGGCGGTCACGCAACGGATGATGCAGCCAGCGTGACAGCAGGCGGCTGCCCATGGAAGTAATGCAGGTGTCGACGGTCGCGAACAGCGTCGGCGACGGCGCACCACGCAGGGTCTCGGTGATTTCGAGGTTGCGGCGCGTCACCGCATCGAGAACCAGGTATTCATCACCGGTCTCGACACTGAGCGTCTGGATGTGGCTGACCTGCCGCCCCTGCGTGCTCTCGGCGTAGTGCAGCAATGCGCCGGCAGCACCCAGCGCCAGCGTGAGGCCGTTGCAGCCGTAGCCATCAAGGGTGGCCACCTTGAAGTGCTCGCACAGGCGGCGCTCGCCCGCGCGCACGTCGAACTGCCACGCATTGAGCACACTGCGCGCAATGCTGCCGGTACTCAAAAGCGGAACGAGTCCGGCGTCGCTGCCGTCGGGAACAATCACTTCAGCAGGCCGGAGGCGCTCCAACTCGTGAGCCAGACGCGCCGGGGCAATTTCGGCGACGGTCAATTCGCCGCTCGCGAGATTGAGCCATGCCGCACCGGTGAGCCGCTTGTCAGGCAGCAGGGCCATCAATAGCGCGTCGGCCTTTTCCGGCAGCAAGCCCTGATCGGTGATGGTGCCGGCCGTGACCACGCGCACCACCTTGCGCTCGACCGGGCCTTTGCTGGTGGCCGGGTCGCCGATCTGCTCGCAGATGGCCACCGCCTCGCCGAGCTTCACCAGGCGCGCGAGGTATTGCTCCAGCGAATGCACCGGCACGCCGGCCATCTTGACCGGCTGCCCGCCGCTCTGGCCGCGCTGCGTGAGCGTGATGTCGAGCAGGCGCGACGCCTTCTCGGCATCGCCATAAAACACTTCGTAAAAATCGCCCATGCGGTAGAACACCAGCGTGTGCGGGTGTTCTGCCTTGATGCGCAGGTACTGCTGCATCATCGGCGTGTGGCCAGCAAAATCACCTTGAATGATTTTGGCGCTCATGTGGGCGAGGCGTTGGAAAGCGCGACTGTCAGTGATCGACAACCCGGCGGCATGTGCGGCGGGGCCGCCTCAGGGCGCGTTGACCACACGCAGCAACTGCGCAAATATTTTCGAGTTTCCGGCCACCACTTCGCCGGTCTCAAGATACTTGTTATCGCCTTGCAAATCACCGATCAAGCCGCCCGCTTCTTGCACCAGCAGACTGCCAGCGGCAATGTCCCAGGGCGACAGACCGCATTCCCAGAAGCCGTCAAAACGGCCAGCGGCCACGTAGGCGAGATCGAGCGCCGCAGCCCCCGGACGGCGAATGCCGGCGCAGGCCAGGGTGACAGCCTTGAACACGGTCATGTAGCGATCCACCCCTGAGCCATCGCGAAATGGAAAGCCGGTGCCGATCAGTCCATCGGCGAGCTTGTCGCGTTTGGAGACGCGAATGCGCTTGTCGTTCATGTACGCGCCCGCGCCGCGCGTCGCGGTGAAGAGTTCGTTCTTCACCGGGTCAAACACCACCGCCTGCGTGATCACATCCTTGTGTTTCAAGCCGATCGAAACGCAATACTGCGGCACGCCGTGAATGAAATTGGTGGTGCCGTCGAGCGGATCGATGATCCAGCAATACTCCATGCGCGCGGCCTTGGACTCGCCTGATTCTTCAGCGAGGATGGCGTGGTCAGGGTAGGCGCGGCGCAGTTCTTCAATCGCGGCGGCTTCGGCGGCGCGGTCGACTTCGGTGACGAAGTCATTCCGTTGTTTGGTCTCGACCTTGATCTGGTCAAGGTCACGCGCGGCACGGTTGATAATGTTGCCTGCCTTGCGGGCCGCCTTGATGGCGGTATTGAGCATCGGGTGCATGGGATGTGTTGAGGCGCCAGGCACCTGCATAACGAAACAGTCACCATTTTATCCGAGCATGAACGAACCCCTTTCGCACTCCATCTCGTCACTGGCGCGCGTGCGCATCGTGTTGGTCGAGACCAGCCACCCCGGCAATATCGGCGCGGCGGCGCGCGCGATGAAAGTGATGGGTCTCACGCGCCTTACTCTGGTGGCACCGCGGGTGCCAATCGATGATGAGGCCATGCGCCGCGCCAGCGGCGCTGCCGATGTGCTGGAGCAGGCACGCATTGTGGATACGCTTGATGCCGCACTCGAAGGCTATGCCTTTGCCGTGGCGGCCACTGCGCGGCCGCGCCAGTTGTCGCCTGACGTCAGCGATGCACGCAGTGCGGCGTTGAGGCTGGCCAGCATGGCTGCAACCGAGGACGTGGCAATTGTGTTCGGCAACGAAACCTCGGGTCTTACCAACGAGCAGGCGCGCCGCTGCCAACTGCTCGCCCACATCCCCGCCAGCGAGGGCTATTCATCACTCAACCTCGCTGCGGCCGTGCAGGTGTTCGCCTATGAATTGCGCATGGCCCTGCTAAGCCCGTCAGACCTTGCAGCGCTCACGCAGCCCGGTGGTGTGCTCGATGTGCCAGCCCGCCTGGACGAAGTGGAAGGCCTGTTGCAGCACTGCGAGACGGCCTTGGCCGAGATCGGCTTCTATGATCCCGCCAACCCGAAGCGCCTGATGCCGCGCCTCCGGCGCCTGTTTTCAAGAGCGCGGCTGGAGCGCGAGGAAGTCAACATTTTGCGTGGCATTCTTGGCGCTGCGACGCGCGCTGGCGTCAAGCGCTAGACGAAAGTTTCAAGCCAGCACCAAGACAGCAGATTGCAGCCAGTGCGCGGTGGCTGGGTCTTGGCGTGTCGCGCGCCGAGCCTTAAGGCTTGGTTGCCGGGCCGGGCTCACCGGGCTGAGGCAGCACTGACGGGCCAGCGCTCGCAGGCGTTGCAGCCTGTGGCACAGCAGGCTGTGCGGCAACAGGACCGGGAGCGGTGTTGCCAAACCCGGCAGCCGCGGCGGCCTCCGGTCCCAATGCACGCAGACGATTGGTCTGCACCATCTTGCGCAGGCGCTCCTCCTGGGTCAATGCGTGCATGCGTTGGGTGGCGTTGGGGCCGAGCGAAGCCATGCGCTGCGACAGCGTCATGGTGCGCATGCGTTGGGTGGGGCCGAGTGACGGTGCGTCATCGGCAGCGGCTGCGGCGTTGGCAAGATCACCGGGTGCGGTAGGGCGAATGTCGGATTCATACGCCCACATTTTTTGCTCACCCACCACTAGCTGGTAGCGGAACTCGCCCGGGCGCGTCGATTGCACCGAGACGACACGCGCCGCGCTGCCCTTGGCAAAACCCTGCACGTCGCGCTGAAGAAAAACATTGACGCCCGGCAAATAGGCCGGCGTCATGCTGCGCAGGCTCTGCATGCGCCCGGTGCGGAACAGTTCTTCGTCACTCATAAGCATAGATTACTTGATAATGAACCATCATGGATTGGCGATATTCCGGCTTCGTGAAACGCATTCGCTGCGCTCCAGTGATGTGGCTGGCGCTGCTCGCGCCGCTTGCCAGCGCATATGGGCAGATAGTTTCGCTGGAATCGGCGCGGATCGAGGTGCGAATGCAAATGCAGGCATCGGCGCCAGAACAGGCACTGGCGCGGGTTCCGGCTCTGGCACCGGCAATCGCGCTTGCGTCGGAACAGGCACAGGAACCGAGACCGGCGCAACCGGGCACACCACGCACGGAACCAGCGAGCATCATCTTGCTCGCCCACCCGGGCCTGACCGATCCCAATTTTGCGCGCACCGTCGTGTTGGTGACGCGCACGCCCGGCGACGATACCATCGGCGTCATTCTCAACCGCCGCTTGCGCGTGGGTGCGCAGCCGCTGCCGGATGAACTTGCGGGACGTGACGTTTACTTCGGCGGCCCGCTCGCGCCGCGCGGATTGCTCGGCATCGGGCCGCAGCCCGCAAGCAGCGCAGAAGAGCGCGCAGACCGGGCCAACGAGATTGACCCCTCAGGCGTGGTGGCCGTGCTGCCCGGCTTGCAGCTGGTGGTCGGCAGCCGCCGCGTGCGTGCGCTCGCCGCAGCGCCGGCTGCCGAGCGCGTAAAGATATTTTCCGGCTATGCAGGCTGGGCGCCGCAGCAGTTGGAGAACGAAATTGCACGCGGCGGTTGGTTCGTGCAGGCAGCGTCTGAAGCCATCGTGTTCGACGCCGACCCCGACACGCTGTGGGAACGGCTAACGGCGCGTGCGCGGGCGGTGCGCGGCCCGGCGCAGCAAGCGCCTGCCGCCAGCGCAGCGAACTACAACGCCTGCTTGGTGCGCATGTATTCGTTGCGGTCAATCGAGCGCACTTCAATCTCGCGTACTTCACTGCCCTGAAGCACCTTGAGCGGGATCGCGTCACCCGCGCTGCCGCCCGTCCACAACTTGCGGTAGAAGGCTTCCAGGGTCTTCACTGCTTCGCCCTTGATCGACAGCACGATGTCGCCGGGTTTCAGGCCGGCGCGCGCGGCAGGGGTGTCTTCCTGGACGCGGATTACATGCAGGCGGCCATCGACTTCTTGCGTGGACATGCCGATCCACGGGCGCATCGATTCTTTCGAGCGGCCTGTGCGCGTGAGTTCACTGAGTATGGGCTTGAGCAGATCAACCGGCACGAACATGTTGCCGGGGAAGCGCCGGTTTGGCGTGGCGGCGTCGGCTACCACCAGCGAGCCGATGCCGATCAACTTGCCATCGCGGTTGATCAAGGCTGCACCCGAGTGATCGCCACGCGGCGGCACGGTGAAGATGGCGTCGTCGATCAAATATTCCCAGTAGCCGGCGAAGCGGCGTTTGGAGGCCACGGTCGCGAGGCTCGCGTTGTCCTTGCCGCCGTGGGTGGCGAACATCAGCTTGTCGTACTCGCTCACATCGCCGGAGGTGCCAAGCACGATGCCCTTGGTGCCAAGGCTGGCAGCGGGTTTGACGAGGCCGAATCCCGACGCATGATCGTAGGCGGCCACTGTGCCGGAAATCACGCGCCCGGTGCGGTCGGTCATCTGGATGTTTTCCGCTTCGAGGATCAGATAGCCAATCGTCAGCACGAGGCCCGAGTCAGCCAGCAATACGCCGCTGCCCTCGCGTTCACGCCCGAGCGTGCGCGCCGAGCGCGCGTCAGACAGGGCAGTGATCTTGAGCTTGACCACGTTATCGAGGGCATCGAGCATGGTCTGCGCGGCATGCTGTTCGGCCTGCGACGCGCTCGTCGCGGGGGCCGGCGTGTTCCCGGCCGGGGTGGAAGGGGCGGCGGCGGCGGGCACTGCGGACAGCGCGAAGCATATTGCCGCCGCGAGCGTGGCCGTCGTGGTCAAGCAGTGGGCGGGAGAAAAATGCGGGCGATGAGCAACCATGACTGCCTCCACGAGGTGAAGTGAGATGGCGCGCTGCCGGTGCGGCGCGGGCGCAGCGCGGTGTCGAATGTAAACATCTTACGCCCTGCGCCCGCCCAGGTACGGCCGGCGAGCAAGGCTGGGGATCCTGGGCCGGGTAGCGTGACAAGATCCGCTACTGCCTATGGTTTTCAGGCCTCAATGATTGGAGGCCGGTCGCACCAAGGGTTTGCGGGCTCCCACGTGAATCTCCGCGCGGGTACCCGCTGTGCTCACAGCTTCGGAATCCGGATCCGGCTGATCATCAGCGAACCCGAGAGGGCGAACATCAGCACCAGCGGATGCAGCGTGAACCCCGCCAGCGTGACGGCGCCGAACCAGAGGTGCTGATGCAGTGCGCCGGACCATGCCGCCAGCGCCAGCAGGGCAACTGCGACCAGGGAGGTCGGTATCGGCGTGCCCTCGAAGTACTTCACCTTGCCTCCGCCGTCCGACATGGCTGCCGCGGTCACGTTGTATCTGGCCAGGCGCGACACCCCGCAGGCGACGAAATAGGCCAGCACGATGCGGTCGTACAGGCCCTGCATGCCGCAGGCGTAGGCGATCACCGCCGGTGCGACGCCAAAGGAAATGATGTCGGCGAGCGAGTCCAGTTCCTGTCCCATCGGCGAAGCGTCACGACGCCAGCGCGCGATCCGGCCGTCGAGGATGTCGAGCAGCAGGGCCGCAAATACCAGTGCGCACGCGTAGTAGAGGTGCCTGACATCAGCGGTCTCGAGGTAGGTGATGGTGGAGAACAAGGCGCCCATGCCGCAGACGGCATTGGCCAGGGTGACCCAGTCGGCGAGGTGAAATTCCCGGATCATCGAGAACGGCCGGGGTGCGTGCGGGGCGTTCATCGGCAGTGTGCCTGGAGCGGGGCGCCGCATCAGATCCATGTTGCCGCCAGTTGTGCCTGCCGCACCAGATCGGCCCACAGCCCGGCGGTGTGCGTCGATAGCACCAGCTCCGGCGTCGCCTTGAGGATGTACCAATCGCCCTGGTCAATTTGCGCATCGAGTTCACCCAACTGCCAGAGCACCGCGCCGAGGTAAAAGCGCGCGCGTTCGCGCGGCGCGGCCGTCATGGCATCGTCGACCGCAGTTTCGGAAATGGCGAGATAAAGATTGCCGGTCAGCGCCAGGGTTCCGTCGACCGGGGTGGTCGGGCTATGCACCACGGCGAATACGGTATTGAGGACGGCCGGTCCGCCCAGGTAGATCGGTTCGGTTACCGATTTGGACGCTTCCTGGCCCGGAAAAGCATCGGTCAATGTCAGTTCCGTGGGCTTGTTGAGGATGAAGCCGACGTGCTGGCCTCCCGGCAATTGACGCGCCAGCAGGATAGCCTGCACATACAAGGGGTCGCTTACCGACGGTCGGGCTACCAGCACCAGCGTTTCGGCGGGATCTGCGGCATCTGCGGCCAGGGCTGGCGCATTCCAGGCGAAGCAACACCAGGCTAGCAGGGAAACCAGCGTCTGCGGGGAAATGACTGTAGAGGTGAGACGGCGGGATGGATTCATGATGTTCCTTTCGGTGCGGATCATGCACAGCGCCCATGCAAACCGGGATCAACCGCGGCGCGGGTTCGGGAAAACCGGTGTCAACGGATTCAATAGCTGCAGGAATCTTCGCCCCTTGTGCGAGGGCGGTCTGTGCGCTTGCGTACCCTGGCTGCGGACACGCTTGCAGCGGTGCAGCGCAGGGCGCGCGTTGCCTACGCCTGCTGTCGGTGCGGCAAAAATCCGGTCAGCGCATCGAGCACTGCGTCGGGCCGTTCGGCCATCAGCGCGTGGCCGCAGGCCGGTACGCTGACGCTGCGCGCCTGTTTGAGCGCCGCTTGCAAGTCGCGCGCTGCGCGCGGCTGCGTCATCACATCATCGCTGCCCAGCACCAGCAGTGTGGGGCAGTTGATCGCGGCGGCACGTTCGAGGCCGCGCAGGTAGGCGTTGCAGGCGTTGAAGTCGGCGTGCATTGCGCCGGGCTTGATGCGCTGCATGAGGCGCAGGTTGGAGCCGACGATCCAGAAGCCGGGGCCGGGGTTGGAGGGTTTGGCGGCGTAGGTGGAGTGCGACCAGATGTTGACCATATCTTGCGCCAGCGGCTCGTCGTCGCGTGTCGCGGTGAGCAGATCGGGGCCGACTTTCATTGGCACTGCGGTGCCGATCAATGCCAGCTTGGTGACGCGTTCGGGCGCAATCCCCGCTGTCTCGATGGCGATCAGCGATCCCATGCTGTGGCCCACCAGCGCAGCTTGCCTGACACCGGCTGCGTCGAGCAGTGCGACAATCCAGGCGGCCATGCCTTCGACGCTGGTCAACGGGGCACCGCTGCTGCGCACGTGGCCCGGCAAATCGAGGGCCAGCACGCTGTAACCATGATGCGCGAGGTAGCGGCTTTGTAAAATCCACACGCTGTGATCGTGCTGCGCGCCATGGATGAAGACGACGGTGGGCAGCGCGGCATCAAACTTCTTGCCGCCGGTGTAGGCGTAGGCGGTGTGGCCGTGGACGGTAAGTTGCATGGTGCAGCCCGGAAACTGTTCGCGAAATTACTTGCTGCGCTGTGAAGCTTTGAGGCCGCGCGCGAGGTCTTCGATCAGGTCATCGGGGTCTTCGAGGCCGACCGACAAGCGCATCGTGCCTTCCTTGATGCCGGACGCTGCGAGCATGTCGGTAGAGACGCGAAAGTGCGTGGTCGAGGCCGGATGAATGACCAGCGAGCGTGCGTCGCCGACATTGGCAAGGTGCGAAAAAATCTTTAGCGCTTCGACAAAGCGCCGGCCCGCCGCACGGTCGCCCTTGATGCTGAATGAGAACACCGCGCCGCAGCCGCGGGGCAATAGCGTTTTCGCGAGTGCGTAGTCGGGGTGGCTCTCCAACTCGGGGAAGGAAATCGACTCTACCGCGGCGTTGCCCGCGAGAAACGCCACGACTTTGCGCGTGTTGGCGACATGGCGCTCCATGCGCAGTGGCAGGGTCTCGACGCCCTGCAAAATCTGGAACGCGGCGAACGGGTTCATGGCCGCGCCGAAATCGCGCAGACCCTCGCGCCGGGCGCGCAGGCTGAAGGCAGCGACCGTGCTTTCTTCAGCGAACACCATGCCGTGAAAGCCGTCGTAGGGCTCGGTGAGTTCAGGAAATTTGCCCGAGTCGGCCCAGTCGAAGGTGCCACCATCAACCAACAGGCCGCCCACCACCGTGCCGTGGCCGCACAAAAACTTGGTCGCTGAGTGATAAATCAAATCTGCGCCGAGGTCGAACGGCTTCATCAGATAAGGTGTGGTGAAGGTCGAGTCGACGAATAGCGGAATTTTGTTGTCGTGCGCGAGTTGCGCCAGCACCGGAATGTTGAGCACGTCCAGGCCGGGATTGCCGAGGGTCTCGCCGTACAGCACTTTCGTGTTCGGGCGGATAGCGGCGCGCCAGGCGTCGATGTCACGCGGATCGACGAAAGTGGTGTCGATGCCGAAGCGGCGCAGCGTGTAGTCGAGCAGGTTGTGCGAGCCGCCGTAGAGGGCGCGCGAGGCAACGATATGCGCGCCCATGCCGGCGATGGTGGCCACGCCTAGATGCAATGCCGCCTGGCCGCTCGCTGTGGCCAGACCCGCCACGCCGCCTTCGAGCGCGGCGATGCGCTCTTCGAGCACCGCAGTGGTCGGGTTGGAAATACGCGAATACACATGGCCTGCGCGCTCCATGTTGAACAGGGAAGCGGCGTGGTCCGAGTCCTTGAAGACGAACGATGTCGTCAGATAAATCGGCGTGGCGCGGGCGCCGGTTTCCGGGTCGGGGGCGGCGCCGGCGTGCAGTGCCAGTGTGTCAAAACCGGGATATTTCGGAGCGGCCATGTTGGGTCGAGGGGGCGAGCGGGGCGCAATGCCGGGTTCCCGGCGGTTTCTGAGGGCGGTATTGAAGGGCGGTATCGAAGGGCGGTGCGCCGGTGCTGTGAAGTGCTTGCGGACGCAATGGAAAAGCATGGTAGCACGCAGCTTTTGCTCCATCGAGCATTCATCTATGCCACAATGTTTGTCAGGCGCAACCTTGTGACCAATGCACCTACCGACGGACCAACCGATGCACCGCCCAACCCTCACCGCCGCTCCAACAACAACTCACTGCGGAAACGCTGCACAACCACATGGCTGACCCACACGCACACGAAGCCCGCGGCATTCTCGAGCTCCTGGCTGGCGCGCAGGATATTGACGCCCAGCTTGGCGCCTTGCTTGCCGCCGATGCCGCACTGACCGAGCGCGTGCTCGCCTGTGTCGCCTTGCCCGGCCTCGGGCGCCGCAGCGGCATCGAAGTGGACGACCTGTTGCCGTTGTGCGGCCTGCGTTTTGTGCAGCAAGTGGTTGCGGGCCTGTTGCTCGAAGATGCCGGTGTCGATGCGACCAACACTGCCATCCTCGGCGCGATTGCCGCGCAGGCGGTGGCTGCCCGCGTGCCGTTGACCAAAAATGAAGACGTGTTCCTGTCGGCCTGGCTGGGGGCGACTCCCGCCTGGCGGCAGGCGCCGGTGAGCTGGGGGCCGACGCCCGAGCTTGCGCTGGCCCTAGACAAACACAAGACCCTGCCGGCTGACGCGCAAATCAACGGCTCGCGCGCTGACCTGATTGCCCAATGCGTGCGCCTGGGAGAACTGCTGGCCGAGCTGGCCTCGCCCTATGCGGAAACGGCGCCGGCTGAAGCCGTGCTGCGCGCTGCGCGCATTGGCATCGCGCCGCGCGAACTCGCGTTGATTGCCGCCGATGTGGCGCGTCATGCGGCGGATTGGTCCACCTTTCTTGGCCGGCAGGTCAAGGCGGAGATCAAGATTGACGTCAATGCTGCCGGTTCTGCCGGGGCGGCGCGCTTCGCAGGCGAGCTGTCAGACGTGTACCGCTATTTGCTGCAAAACGCTGCCATTGATGCGCCCACCGGCCTGCCCAATGCACGCTATTTCCGCACGCGGCTGGAGAGCGAGTGGGCCGCTGCGCGCCGCCGGGGCAGCGCACTGTCGGTGATTGCCGTCGCCTGCCGCGCCGAGATGGTGACCGCCGCGCAAATGTTGCGCGAGACGGCGCGCATGCAGGACGTGGTGTGCCGCTCGGGCGAATACGAACTAGCCATGATCTGCATTGATACGCACGAGGAGTATGTCACCCGTGCAGCCGAGCGTCTGTCGGCAGCGATGAGCGAGCGCGGCATCGACGCCAGCTTTGGCGCCGCGACGCTTGACTCGATGATTTCGAGCGTGGATGATTTGATCGCGCGTGCGCGCGGCGCGGCGGTGCAGGCACAGGCGGCCGGCGTGGGTTACCGGGTGTGGAAGCAAGAATAGAAGAGCGTAAGGAGAGAGCAGGGCGGCAGCAGGACAGAAGCAAGGCAGGAGCAGAACGGTGGCAGAGCAACGGCAGGGCAGGGCAACATCGGCGTTAGCTGGGCGGCTCGCGGAGCCTCGAACCGCGCCGCACGTCAGAGGAGACCATCATGCAAGTCAAAGAGATCGTACGCATCAAGGGCGGCACATTGTGGTCGGTTACGCCGGCTACGCTTTTGTCTGAGGCGGTGGTATCGATGGCCGATCACGACATCGGCTCGGTGGTAGTGATGGAAGGCGGGCGTCTGGCCGGCATGCTGACCTTCCGCGAAGTGCTCAAAGTGTTGGCGCAGCGCCAGATGGAGCACCGCACCGGACCCACGCCGACCATGTCGGAGATCAAAGTGGGAGATGTGATGGTGGCCGACCCGGCACTGGCCAGTCCGGATATGGAAGTCGATGAATTGCGCTCCCTGATGCTGGCGCGCCACCAGCGCTATGTGCCGGTGATGGAGGGCGATACCATGCTTGGCGTAATTTCGTTTCACGACGTGGCCAAGGCGGTGCTCGAAGAGCAGGCGTTCGAGAACCGCATGCTCAAGGGTTATATCAAGGATTGGCCGGCCTGATGCTCTTGCCAGTGGCTGCGCTTATGCGGCAGTAACCGCGTGGGCTTCGGCAATGCCGCGCGTAGCGCCTTGCGCTACTGCAACTATGTGGCTGGTGTGCCAGTGCCGCGTCTGACACACTCGCAGCCTCCCACCACAGTCAATGGCATTGCGCCAGACCCAGCATGAGTGCAGATACAGCCGCGCCGCGCGGCCAGTTTGATCTTCTTAAAGAAGCGCGTTTCGCGCCGTTTTTCTGGACGCAATTTGCCGGTGCCGCGAACGACAACATCTTCAAGTTCGCGTTCACGATTCTCGTCACGTTTCACGCCGCGAGCTTCGGCGGTGCCGATCCCAAGACCGCAGCGTTCCTGATTGGCGCAGTGTTCATCGCGCCCTTCGTATTGTTCTCTGCCACCGCCGGGCAACTGGCCGACAAATTCGAGCGCGCACGTCTGATCCGCTTTGTCAAGACGCTGGAGATCGGCATCATGCTGGTCGCGGCGGCGGGCTTTATCGGGCACTCGGTTTCCCTGCTCTATTGCGCGACGTTTTTGATGGGCATGCATTCGACCCTGTTTGGCCCGGTCAAATACGCGTATCTGCCGCAGCACTTAAAGGATCACGAGCTGACCGGCGGCAATGGTCTGGTGGAGATGGGTACCTTTGTCGCCATCCTGCTCGGCACCATGGCAGGCGGCGCGCTGGCGTCGATTCCCGGCAATGGCCCGGTGTATGTGGCGGCGATGTGCGTGGTGGTGGCGCTGGCCGGACGCGTAATCGCGCATTGGGTGCCGCATTCGCCGGCCCCGGCGCCGGAACTGCGTATCAACTGGAAC
>JANNCZ010000319.1:0-2706 GCA_031387185.1 Burkholderiales bacterium | reverse complement strand
CTCGTAACCCGCCACTTCGAGCGTCGCGCGGTACGCGCCAATGCGAATGCGCGCGATCTCGTGGGCCGCGATGTTCATTGCCTTCTTCACCGCAAGCGCGCCGTCAATCGCGGCGAACGAGTGGCCGCAGCAGGCGTGGTTCTTGAAGGTCATGCGGTTGATGTGAAAGTCATGGCCCAACGTCTTGGCGATGCCGCTCCAGTCCGGCCCGGTGTTGCCGTGGGAGAGGGCCTTGCCATAGCCCGCACTGCCTTCGAGCACGTCGAAGGAACCCGTCACGCCATCTGCTGCGCCCAGAGCGGCGGTGATGCCCGCTTCCGCCGCGCGCCCTGCGTGCAGCGGTTTGGACATCGAATCCATGCGAAACGCCTGTTGCAAAGCTGACGAAAACGTGGCGACGGTAGCGAGCGCATGCGCGAAGCGTGTTGCATCAAGCTGCAGTATCTCCGCACACGCAGCCGCTGCACCAAAGCAGCCGATGGTGCCGGTGTTGTGAAAATATTTGTAGTGGTCGCGGCCCATGGTGGCGCCGATGCGGGTTGAGATTTCGTAACCCACGATCACTGCGCGCATCAAGGCTGCGCCGGAGACGCCGCGCGATTGCGCCAGCGCCAGCGCGGCAGAGATCGTTGGTGCGCCGGGGTGATAAATGCCGTCGCGAAAAATGTCATCGACCTCGGCAGTGTGCGCAGCGCTACCGTTGATGAAGCCGGCGGTGCGCGCCGTGGCGCGCTGTCCGAGTGCAAGACGCGCGCTGCCGTGGCCGATTTCTTCGGCCAGCGATTTTTCAAACAGCGTGGCGGGCGGCAACACTGCTCCCGGCCAGAGTGCAGCGAACCAGTCAACGATGGCGCGCTTGGTGTGGTGCGCCACCTCGGGGGTGATGGCTTGGCTGCGGTAGGCGGTGGCCCAGTGGGCGAATTGCTCGACGACGTACATGGTTTTGTTCTTTAAGGTGGCTGAAAAGTGTTGGTACCAGCGGTTCTACGAGGCCCATCGGCCTGCGAGACGCATGTACCAAGGGTTCTGGGAGATGGACCAAGGCGGAATTGCGTGTCGCGCGACGTGTCAACACGTCATCGCAACAAAAGCAGGGTTGACAGCGGCAGACTGACGATGCGCGGGTCATCCGTGCCGGGATCATCGCCAAGCGTGATCAACACACCGAAGGGCGCGTTGTAATGCACTTTTTCGATAAACGAGCGCAGGCCGCGCGTGTCGGCGTGGTCGATTCTGCGGCGATATTTAATTTCCACCGGAATGCGCTGATCGCCCACGGTGAGGACGTAATCGACTTCGGGTTCGGTGCCGGTTTCGGGCATGTGCGCCACATCCAGGTGGCGGATGGAAATGAAAAATTGCCCGGCGATGGATTCAGCGATGCGCCCGGCCAGATCCGATAAATGCGGGCTTGCTTCCAGCGAAGCGGGCGCGACTGGCACTTGCTCCTGTAGCCACGCGGCACGCAGGGCGTGATCGGATAGCACCAGCTTGGGGCCGGATTTGCGCTTCTTCAGGCGTAGCTCAAGCGGCTGGATCAGGCGCACCAGTAGGGCCGAGTCAAGAAAATTCAAATAGTGGGTAATGCGCCGGGCACCGACGTCAGTGGCAAGGGCGCGCTTGATTTCATCAACGTACAAGCTGATTTTTGGCGTCTGGCCACAGTAACGGCACGCCAGCCGGAACACTTCTTCGAGCAAGCGTTCGTCCCGCTTTCGTCCACGCTCGCCCATGCGCAGGTCGTGTTGAATGGCCCGCTTGACCACCGTCTCGACCAACTGGTCGGCAACCCGTTCCCACGGTTCATCCGCAGCCTTGTGTGCAATCGGATAGCCACCGCGCTCCGAAAATGCTGCGAATGCATCGTCCCTTGCCGCGAGGTGCGCCGCGCCGTGAGCACGCAGATCGAGCCAAAAGTTTTTTTGCTTGAGCAACTCCAGACCATTGGGCGGATGAAATACGGGAAGCTTCGTCAGACCGCGCAGGTCTGCGATTTCCCGTAGCAGCAGAGGGCCGAGCTCAATGCTGTGAATTCGCCCGGCCAGACTATCGCGGCCCTGTTCAATGCGCAACGCCGAACTGCCGGTGACCAGCACCCTTACCGGTTGCGTATCAACCAAATGCTTGACCTGCACCGCCCAGTCAACGAGATTTTGCACCTCGTCGAGCATCAAATACACCGGTGCCTCAGCGCTCGCGCTTGCCAAGGGCCGCTTAAGAACATGGTCGGCAAACCACCAGGCCATCTCCATCACAGGCGCTTCCAGCTTTCGCATCATCAACACAGGCAGATCATCGAACTGAATGTGCAATATCCGCTCTGGCGGAACACCATCGGCGAGCAATTGCGTGATGACCTGCGATTGCAGCGTTGACTTGCCGACCTGGCGCGGACCGCGAACGACGACAGCAGGAGCGAGGCTGGAGCGCATCGCACGCATCACCGGCTCATACGCCCAGCGTCTGTAGGGGACGGCTTGCGGCGCGGGCAACCCGCTCCACCACGGATTTTGCTCGCGCAGCGTGCGTTCGAGCAGCGGATGCGGCAATGCGTACAGAGGGTGCTGCGCGGTGGTTACTGAAGTGGCTGGAGTGGGCGATGTTGACATAACGCTATTGTGTCGCAAACAAGCCGCTGCGGGCAATCAATCCGCCTTGGCCCCCGACGCTTTCACCAGGCGCGCCCACTTGGCCGTTTCGGTGCGC
>JANNCZ010000316.1:0-16966 GCA_031387185.1 Burkholderiales bacterium | reverse complement strand
ACTTCACCGGTGAACTGCGGCGGCTTGCCGGCCTTGCGCAGCTTGGCCTGTTCCAGATCCCAATACTCCACGTCGAAAATATCGCGTGGTGGCAGCGCCACGTAGCCCCCCAACAGGGTCGAGCGTTCGATGACGTCCATCGTGTGCAGGTAAAGATCAGCTACGATGGCCGCGTCCTTCACGCTGCGCCCGGCAGTACACAGACCGAACGCCGGGTCGAGCACGGCGCGTGGTGCTGCATCGAGAATGGTCTTGGACTCCTTGGCGTACGGTGCGTGTGCGGCGAAGTAGGTCTGGTACTCGCGCACAAAGCCCGTGACATCGCGGCCCACCATGGGCGTGCGTTTGGTACGGATCGCATGGTCTGGTGTGGCCGGGCCTTGCTGCGCAATCACCACCACATCAGCGCGCGCGGCAAATGCAGCGGCGCGCGCGGCGCTTGGCGCGTCGGTAAGCGATTGCAGAATCATCGGCGCGCCTGCTGCGTGTGAAATTGTGCGCCGCAGATTGGCAAGTTCACGGACGTGCGCGCCGGTAAATGACGGGGCGCTCGCGGAAGGGGGGCTCACTACGGGGGCGCTCACTGCCGGGGTACGCAATGCCACGGTACTCAATGACGGGGCGCCCGCCGTACGGGTTTCCGCTGGCAAATGCCACGCCCCCTTGCGATCAAGATAGCGCTCCGCCTGATCGACCAGATGGATCATGCGTTCATACGACTCGCGTGCCGTGGCACCAAATGAAAAAATGCCATGCTTCAACAGCACCATGCCGATGGTGTCCGGCCCGGCGTGCTTCGGAAACAACTCGGCACACAAGCGCGCCAGATCAAAGCCGGGCATCACATAGGGGATCACCACCACGGTGCCACCGTAGATGTCTGCAATGCGCTCTGCGCCATCCGCCGTGTTGGTCACCGACAGCACCGCGTCCGAGTGCGTGTGATCGACATACTTGTGTGGCAGCAACGCGTGGAGAATGGTTTCCACCGAAGGTGCGGGTGCCGAAGCGCGCGTCATCTGCGTCACCAGCTCATTGACCATTTGCGGGTCGGACAGCGTCTCCAGTTTGGCCAGTTTGAGCAAATGCGCCATGCGCACCGGCGACAGGCCGGCCTCTTCGATGAATTCGAGATCCCAGCCGCTGCCTTTGACGTACAGAATTTCCTCTTCGTCGCCCACCAGATTGCGCGTCTGAATCTTCACCGAGGTGTTGCCACCACCGTGCAGCACCAGTGATTTGTCACGGCCGAGGAGGCGCGAGGTATAGACGCGTTGCGCGAGGTCGCCTTTGAAGCCGGCGGCCTCCTCGTCATTCCACAAACTCTTCATACGATCCTTTTAAAGTGCAGCAAGGGTCTTCACGTGTGCGACGGCACTGCGCCCCAGAGCGGAGAGGTTGTAACCCCCCTCAAGCATCGAAACGACTCTCCCCTTGGCGTGACGTTCCGCCTGCACCATCAATTGGGCGGTTATCCAGGCGTAGTCAGCCTCCACGAGTTTCAGGCCACCGAGCAAATCCTCCCGGTGCGCGTCGAACCCGGCCGAGATCAGGATCATCTGGGGTTTCCAGTCCTCCAGTGCGGGCAGCCAGTGTTGCTCCACCGCCTTGCGTGCGGCCTCGCCGCCGCTGCCCGCCCCAAGAGGCACGTTCACCATGTTGGGGGCGGGATGATCGGTGCCGCTGTAGGGATAGAACGGGTGCTGAAATATGCCAGCCATCAACACGCGGTCTTGCCACCCATCGCCGCCAAATATGTCTTCGGTGCCGTTTCCGTGATGCACGTCGAAGTCGACCACCGCCACACGTTCGAGGCCATACGCTTCCATCGCGTGCGCGGCGGCCACGGCGATATTGTTGAAGATGCAGAAACCCATCGAGCGGCTGCGCGTGGCGTGATGACCGCAGGGCCGCACCGCGCAGAACGCGTTGGCCACCGTGCCCGCCATCACTTCATCGACTGCCAGCACACCTGCCCCCGCCGCGCGCAATGCCGCGTTGAGCGAATGCGGGTTCATTGCGGTATCGGGGTCAAGCTGCGCGTAGCCCCGCTCGGGCGCATTCTCGAAAATCAGATCGACATACTCGGCGCGATGTACCCGTTTGAGCATGTCCGGATGCGCCAGCGGCGCATCGAGCGTACGCACATGATCGAGTACGCCGGAGGCACGCATCTGGTCGTTGACTGCGTGCAAGCGGTCGGGGCACTCGGGATGGCCGGCGCCCATGTCGTGTTTAAGGCAGTCAGCGTGGGTGATGTAGGCGGTGGTCATGGTGGGTGGAGCCAACAAGGGTCAACAAGGGTCAACAAAGTCAGCGAAGGCGCAGGAGGAGTTGTTGCTATCATCGTTTTTTTCCGCTGTCAGTGCAACCACTACCGCACCGCACGCGTAGATGGATTGTCCTCAAATGTCCTCCTCTCGCGCGCTGCGCCAGCGTGCCTGCAGCATTCACTGCTCCCATCACTGCTCCCATCACTGCCCCCATCGCTGCTCACACTTGAGACCACCATGTCCGCCGTCCTCGCCACCAAAACCTCCCCGCTCAAAAGCCTGCTTGACCAGTTGAACAAGGTCATCCTCGGCAAGGACCGCCCGATCCGCATGGCGGTGGCGTGCATGCTGGCGCGCGGCCACTTGCTGATTGAGGATGTACCCGGGGTCGGCAAGACCACGCTCGCGCACGCGCTTGCCCGGTCAATCGGCCTGCAATTTCAGCGCATCCAGTTCACCAGCGACCTGTTGCCCGCCGATGTGCTGGGCGTATCGATTTACGAGCGCGAGAGCGGCACCTTCAAATTCCACCCTGGCCCGATCTTCGCGCAGTTCATCCTCGCCGACGAGGTCAACCGTGCCACGCCGAAAACGCAGAGCGCCCTCCTCGAAGCGATGGAAGAGCAGCAAGTCACCCTCGACGGCAAAGGCCATCCGCTGCCGCAGCCCTTCTTTGTCATCGCGACGCAAAACCCCTCGCACCAGGTCGGCACCTTTGCCCTGCCCGAGTCGCAGCTCGACCGTTTCCTGATGCGCATGGAGTTGGGCTACCCGGACCGCGCCGCCGAGCGTGCGCTGCTCTCGGGCGCAGACCGGCGCGCGATCGCCGCGCAGTTAAAACCGGTGATGCAAGTTGCCGATTTTGTGGCTATGCAGGCACGCGCGGCCAAGGTGCATGTCAGCCCGGCGCTGATTGATTATTTGCAGGCGCTGGTCGATGCGTCGCGGCATGCGGCGCAGTTTCAGTCAGGCTTGAGCCCGCGCGCCGGCCTCGGCCTGCTCGCGGCGGCGCGTGCGTGGGCTTATGTGAGCGGGCGCGATGCGGTGTTGCCGGAAGATGTGCAGGCGGTGCTGCCCACTGTGGCAGGGCACCGCCTCAAACCTGCTCAAAACACCGGGCGTGCGGCCACCTCGGAGATGCTGGCGGGTTGGATCAAGTCGGTGCCGATCCCCTGAAGGCTGCTGCGACGTGACCGGCACCACTACCGCCATGCAGCCGAAGCCACATCCGCTGATTGCGCGGATGTTCCGTTATTCCATGATCTTCAACTGGATCTTCCAGCCGCGCGGACCGGAGTCCGGTGAAGTCTTTCTCAATCAACGCCGCGTGTTCATCTTCCCGACACGCTACGGATTTTTTTTCGCACTGTCCTTGCTGGCGATGCTGGCTGGATCGATCAACTACGACCTGTCGCTGGGATTCGTGTTGACTTTTTTTCTGGCATCGGCCGGACTGGTGGCGATGCTTCACACCTTTCGCAATCAGGTGCATTTGATGCTGCGGCCGGTGAAGGCCGAGCCGGTGTTTGCTGGTGAGAGCGCGGCGTTTGAGTTGCTGCTGATCAACCAGAAAAATTTCGAACGCGCCGCTATGTGGCTGCGTTGCGCCGAAGGCTTCACGATAGTGGATGTGCCGCCCAATCAACACGCGACCGCAACCCTGCGCATCCCTGCTGCTGCACGCGGCTTGCTGCGCCTGCCACGTCTGACCATCGAGACGCGTTATCCGCTCGGCCTGTTGCGCGCGTGGAGCTATTGGCAGCCCGACCTGCCCTGCCTGGTCTATCCGCGCCCAGCCACGACCGGCGCCGCGTTGCCGGTGGCCCCTGAAGGTTCTGGTGAAGGTACGCCAGCCGGCAACGGCACCGAAGACTTCGCGGGCCTGCGCGAACACACCGCCAGCGACAGCCCGCGCCACATCGCCTGGAAAAGCGCAACACTCGCGCTTGAGACCGGCGGCGCATTGTTGACAAAACATTTTTACGGCAGCGCGTCGAGTGATCTGATACTGGACATCAACACGCTGCCCGCCACCCTCGGACTCGAAGCAAAGCTCTCGCAACTCACGCGCTGGCTGCTCGATGCCGAAGCCGCGCGCCTGCCCTACCGGCTCAGACTTGGCGCATACGATATCGGCCCGGGCCTTGCCGAACCGCACCGCAGCGAGTGCCTGCGCGCCCTGGCGCTGCACCAGCTGCGCGAACCCGCGCTCTCGGCTGTGGCATAGACCCAGTCATGGCCACCAAACGTTTCTTTCCCAAGGTACTGCCGATGACGCGCGAGACCCTCGCATCCGACGCGGTTTCGCAGGACCAGCCCGCAAGCCGCATGGTGATGGTCACCTTGCTGGTAGCGCTGATGCCGGTGCTGGGGCCGCACGTGTCGCACTTGCCTGAGTGGTGTACCGCCTTCGCCGGGATCATGTTTGCGTGGCGTGGCTGGCTCACTTGGCGCAGTGGTTTTGCGCCAGTGAAGCTGCCGTCGAAATGGCTGCTGATGCTGTTGCTCGCGCTGGCGATTGCGGCCACGCTTTGGACGCACCGCACCCTGTTCGGGCGCGACGCGGGTGTCACCTTTGTCACCCTCATGCTCTCGCTCAAGCTGCTGGAGACCCGCAGCAAGCGTGACGCGGTGGTCGCCGTATTCCTGTCCTATTTTTTGATTCTCACCAATTTCTTCTACTCGCAAACCATCGGCGTTGCCGCCCTGATGCTGGTGTCATTGGTGTTGATTACGTCGGCCCTGATCGCCGCCAACCGTGATGCGGCGCCGATGCCGGCGCTGGCGCAAACCCGTCTCGCAAGTGTGATTATTCTGCAGGCATTTCCGATGATGCTGGTGTTGTTTGTATTGTTCCCGCGCGTCAACGGCCCGCTGTGGGGCTTGCCGGCCGACTCAACCGCCGCCACGTCGGGGTTGTCGGAGTCGATGTCGCCGGGGCAAATCACCTCGCTGTCGCTGTCTGACGGCGTGGCCTTCCGGGTGAAATTCAATTCACCGATGCCGAAAGAGTCGACGATGTATTGGCGTGGCCCGGTGCTGTCGCAATTTGACGGACGCAACTGGCGCATGCAGGCGGGTAACCCGCTGCGGCCCTCGCGCTTCGAAGAGGCGGGCGTAGCCGTGGACTACACCGTCACTCTTGAGCCGCTCTCCAAGCCTTGGCTATTCGCGCTGGAGATGCCCACCAAACTGCCAGAATACGGCCGCCTCACGCCTGATCTGCAACCCATCAATACCAAGCCAACTCAGAGCCGCCTGCGCTACGACGCGCGCTCCTATCCTGCGTACCGGCCTGTGGCCTACGAAGAACGTATCGATCTTGCACCCTACCTGGTCCTGCCCCCGCGCAGCAACCTGCGAACCCGCGAGCTGGTCGGCACCTGGCAGTTCGAAGGCACCAAGGGTGAGGCCATGGTGGCGCGTGCGCTGCGTTACTTTCGCACTGAAGAATTTTTCTACACGTTCGAGCCGCCGCTGCTTGACAACAACCCGGTCGATGAATTTTTGTTCATCACCAAGCGCGGCTTTTGCGAACACTACGCGTCCGCTTTCACTGTCATGATGCGAATCGCTGGCATCCCCGCACGCGTGGTGACCGGCTATCAAGGGGGCGAGATCAACCCTGTAGATGGGTTCTTCACCGTGCGGCAAGCCGACGCCCACGCGTGGAGCGAAGTGTGGCTCAAGGATCGCGGCTGGATGCGGGTTGACCCCACGGCGGCGGTGTCGCCCGCACGTATCGAAAGTGGCCTCAATGGCGCACTGCCGCAGCGTTTTGCACAGCCGTTAATTGCGCGCTACGCGCCGGTCTGGAGCACCAACGCGCTGCAAAAATTCAAGTTCAACTGGGAAGCGGTAACCAACACTTGGAATCAGTGGGTGCTCAACTACAGCCCGGACCGCCAGAAGGAAACCCTGGAGCGCCTCGGCATGAAGACGCCGTCGTGGCAGGACATGGTGATCGCGATGACGATTGGCATGGGATTGGTCTCACTGGTCGTCACCGGCTGGCTGCTCAAGGCGCGGCGCGAGCACGACCCGGTGCAGCGCGCGTGGGAGCGATTTTGCAAACGCTTGGCACGTGCCGGTGTAGTGCGCGCACCAGCCGAAGGCCCGCTCGATTTTGCGCGCCGCGCCGCAACCGAATTGCGCGCGCGGCAGTTGCCAGAAGCCGCATTTGGCGCGCTGCTGTCCGGCGTGCAGGCGATTGCCGTAACCTATGCAGCCCTGCGCTATGGGCCGCAGCGCGACGCGGCGGGCGTGCGACAATTCTCGCAAATGGTCAAGGAATTGCGCGTTTGAGATTTACCTTAGTGACAGCCGCCACCGCCGCGTTCTCTGCCGTGGCTGCCCTCTGCTTCGCACCTGTGCACGCGGCCACTCCCCAAAAGAGCCGCCCACCGGCAACCCAGCCCAAGCCGGCCAAGACCGACTACAGCAAGCGTGCCGAGGTCAGGGCCTTCATTGATGAAATGGCCGTCAAGCACGGCTTCGTCGAGAGTGAACTGGCCTTCCTGTTTTCGCGCGCGCGTTTCTACCCGGCCATCGTCGAACTCATCACGCCCCCGGCCAACCCGCGCGTACGCTCGTGGCAGGTATATCGCAGCCGTTTTCTGGAACCATTTCGCATTGACGGTGGCGTCGCCCTGTGGAAGCGCTACGAGAGTGAATTGGCTCGCGCCGAAAAGGAGTTCGGCGTCCCCGCCGAGATCATCGTCGCCATCATGGGCATCGAGACGGTCTATGGCAAGAACACCGGCAACTGGCGCGTCATTGATGCCTTGACCACGCTCTCGTTTGACTATCCGAAGCGCGCCGAATTTTTCCGCAGCGAACTGGAAAACTATCTGTTGTTCGCGCGCGAGCACGATGTGGATGTGTTCAGCGTGCGCGGCTCCTATGCCGGTGCCATTGGCATTCCGCAATTCATGCCCGGCAGTTGGCGGCGTTATGCGGTTGATTACGACGGTAACGGCAAGATCAACTTGCGCGAGAGTTTTATCGACTCAATCGGCAGCATCGGCAATTTCTTGAAGGGCCACGGCTGGGCCGCTGGCGGTGCCATCGCCTTTCCTGCGCGCGTCGAAGGCGAGGGCTGGCGCGCGCTGCTTGACAAGGACATCCTGCCGCACACCCGCATCGCTGATCTGGCCAAAAATGGCATATCGTCCGAGAGCCTTGTCTCCCAACGATTTCCAGAAACAACCCTGTTTGCGCTAGTCGATCTGGTGACACCGGACCAGCCCACCGAATACTGGGTTGGTCTGCAAAATTTTTACGTCATCACGCGCTACAACCGCTCAAGCTTTTATGCGATGAGTGTGATGCAGTTGGCCGAGGCGATCAAGAAGGCGCGCTAAACGCACGGCACCTCCCGCACCACCCGCACCGCCGCCCTAAAACCCTTGGTGCAAGCCGTTCTTCCGCGTTTTACGCGGGGAATACCCCGGTAGAAAGATAGCGATCACCGCGGTCGCAGACGATGAACACGATGGTCGCGTTCTCGACTTGCTCAGCCACGCGCAGCGCGACGCAGAGCGCACCTGCTGCCGAGATGCCCGCAGAGATGCCTTCTTCCGCTGCCAACCGGCGGCACATGTTTTCTGCGTCAGCCTGACTTACCTGTTCGGTGCGGTCGACGCGCGCCTTGTCAAATATTTTCGGCAGATAGGCTTCCGGCCATTTGCGAATGCCGGGAATTTGTGAGCCTTCTGATGGCTGGCAGCCGACGATTTCGATCTTGGGATTTTGTTCTTTCAAATACTGCGAGACGCCCATGATGGTGCCAGTGGTGCCCATCGCCGAAACGAAATGGGTGACGCTGCCACCGGTGTCGCGCCAAATCTCCGGGCCGGTGGTCTCGTAGTGCGAACGCGGGTTGTCGGGGTTTGCGAACTGGTCGAGAATTTTGCCCTGCCCCTCTTTTTCCATCTTGACCGCAAGGTCTCGCGCGTACTCCATGCCGCCTTGCGCGGCGGGCGTAAGAATCAATTTCGCCCCATACGCCGTCATGCTCTGGCGCCGCTCCAGCGAGAGGTTGTCGGGCATGATGAGAATCATCTTGTAGCCGCGCATCGCGGCCACCATCGCGAGCGCGATGCCGGTATTGCCCGAGGTCGCCTCGATCAGCGTGTCGCCTGGCTTGATATCGCCACGCTCTTCGGCGCGCGCGATCATTGACAGCGCCGGACGATCCTTGACAGACCCCGCCGGATTGTTGCCTTCAAGCTTGCCGAGAATGACGTTGTTGCGCCCGCCCTTGCCCGCACCGCTACCCACACCATTGCCCGCGCCGGGGATGCGTTGCAGGCGTACCAAAGGGGTGTTGCCGACGGCGGCTTCGAGAGTCTTGACCATGTGATGCATCCGAAAAAACTGTGCGTGAATTGTAGCCGCCGCCCTCGACGAAAAAAAAGCCCCGCACAAAGCGGGGCTTTTTTGGGTGAGACGCCGACTGATTACTTCTTGGCGTCAGCTTTCGGTGCGTCCTTGCTGTCTTTTTTGTCGTCCTTCTTGTCGTCTTTGGCGTCTTTCTTGGCATCGGCCTTGGGCGCATCTTTGGCTTTCTTGGCGTCGTCCTTGGCCTTCTTGTCTGCCGCCGCCTTGTCTTCCTTGGCTTTCTTGTCGGCAGCTTTCTTGTCGTCCGCAGCCTTTTTGTCGGCAGCTTTTTTGTCTTCGGCAGCTTTCTTGTCGGCTGCGGCCTTGTCTTCCTTGGATTTTTTCTCGGCGGCTTTCTTGTCAGCAGCTTCTTTTTTCGGATCGGCTTTGGCGTCAGCTTTGGGGGGTTCTTTTTTCGCGTCCGCTTTGGCATCGGCCTTGGCCGGCGCCGCTACAGGCGCTGCGGCGGGGGCAGCTTTGGCCGGCGCGGCAGCAGGGGCAGCAGCGGGAGCCGGTGCAGCAGCTGGGGCAGGCGCTGTCTTGGCGGGAGCCGCAGCAGCGGGAGCAGCAGCAGCGGGAGCGGCAGCAGGGGCTGCAGCCGGTGCCGGCGCAGCAGCTTTAGCGGCGTCCTTTTTCTCTTCTTTTTTCGCGTCAGCCTTGGCTGGCGTGCCGCCACCCACGCTTACGGAACCGTCTTTTTGCCATTGCGCAATGGTCGCCGGGCCGATGCCTTTGACGCGCTTTTCGACATCGTCGAGACTTTTGAACGGACCGTTCTTGGTGCGCTCATCCACAATCGCCTTGGCCTTGACCGCGCCGATGCCTTTGATCGCATCCAGGCCTTTTTCGTCAGCGCTGTTGATGTCGACAGCGGCGAACGCCATACCGATACTCAACAGAAAGCCAATCAACACCATCCACAGTTTCTTCATGTCACGCTCCTCGTAGTTGTCAGCCAGACTTGGCTGTGTGTGGCCGATGCTGGCCGTAGTTGGCCGAATCTGGCCGTTGGTGGCCGAACCTGGCCGTCGGTGGCCATTTCTGGCCGTATTGCGCTAAACGCCCTGCAATCCTCTCAGGTTGACCCGAGCAGCGCGGCAACATAACGCGCCACGCCGGTTTCGACATCCAAAAATGCGCTGTCGTAGCCGGCTGCACGCAGTTGCTGCACGCTGGCCTGGGTATAGCTCTGGTACTTGCCTTTGAGCGCCTCGGGAAACGGGATGTACTCGATCAGCCCCTCGGCGCGAATCTGCGCCAGGGTCAACGCCGATTTTCCCTCACCGGCGCGGCAGGCATTGATGACTGCGCAGGCCACGTCGTTGAAGGGCTGCGCGCGCCCGGTGCCGAGATTGAACACGCCATTCAAATCGGAATGTTCGAGAAAATGCAGATTGACCTTGACCACGTCCTCGACCGAGACAAAGTCGCGGCTTTGCCCGCCATCGCCATAGCCGGCCCAGCCTTCAAACAATTTGACCTTGCCGGTGGCGCGAAACTCATTGAAATTATGAAATGCGACAGAGGCCATGCGCCCCTTGTGTGTTTCGCGCGGCCCGTAGACATTGAAGTAGCGAAAGCCCGCCACCTGCGCCGTCAAGCCCTGCGCCATGCGCTGGCGCACCATCTGGTCGAACAGGAACTTGGAGTAGCCGTAGATGTTGAGCGGCTTCTCATGCGCGCGCCCTTCGGCGAATACCGGCCCCGCGCCGTACACCGCCGCCGACGACGCGTACAGCAGCGGCACTTCTTCGGTCTGGCACCAGTCCAGAAGATCCGCTGAATAGCGGTAGTTGTTGTCCATCATGTAGCGGCCGTCAAGCTCCATGGTGTCGGAGCACGCACCCTGATGGAGGATGGCATCGATCTCGCCATCCCACCGGCCGCCATCGAGACGGTCGAGAAATGTGCTCTTGTCGAAATAATCGGCGATGTCGCAATCGGAGAGGTTGGGAAACTTGTCCGCGCGCGCCAGATTGTCTACTGCGATGATGTCCGTGCGGCCGCGTGCATTGAGTGCTTTGACCAGATTGGCACCGACGAAGCCGGCCGCGCCGGTGACCACAATCATGCCCATCAGAACAGCTCCTCTGGTGTGACGACGGCAGTGCCGAGCTTGCCGACCACAATGCCGCCGGCACGATTGGCCGCTTCGACCGCTTGCGGCATGGTGATACCACCGCCAAGCAGGACGCCGATGGTGGCAATCACGGTATCGCCAGCACCGGAGACATCGAACACTTCCCGCGCGGCCGCCGCAAAATGCAGCGTGCCGTCACGGCGGAATAGTGTCATACCTTCCTCCGAGCGTGTCAGCAGCAAGGCATCGAGCTGCAACTGCTCGCGCAGGGCGCCGGCCCGCAGCACGAGATCGCCTTCGGATGCCCACTTGCCAATCACTTCGCGCAATTCGCTGCGGTTGGGCGTGAGCATGGTAGCGCCCGCGTAACGTACGTAGTCATCCCCTTTCGGGTCGACCAAAATTTGCTTGCCCGCGTCACGCGCTGCGGCAATCATCTCTGCGATATGCGTCAAGCCGCCCTTGCCGTAATCGGACAGGATCACCACGTCGTTGTCAGCGAGCAAGCGTTTGAACTCTTCGAGTTTGCCGGTCAGCACTTCGTGGCTCGGCGATTCTTCAAAGTCAATGCGCAGCAGTTGCTGCTGGCGTCCAATCACCCGCAGCTTCACTGTAGTCTTGAAGGCGGAATCAACATGCAGCGTGGTGTGGATGTCGGCAGCTTCCAGCAGGCGTTTGATGGTTTGCCCGGCCTCGTCGTCGCCCACGACTGACAGCAGTGTGGTCTGCGCACCAAGGGCTGCCGCATTGCGCGCCACGTTGGCCGCGCCACCGAGGCGCTCTTCGCTGCGCTCAACCTTGACCACCGGCACCGGGGCTTCCGGCGAGATACGATGCACATCGCCGAACCAGTACCGGTCCAGCATCACGTCGCCCACCACAAGCACGCGGGATTGACGCGCGGCGGAGCGCAGGGTTGTCGTCATGCAAACACTTTCGCCGCCATGCTACCCGTCGCGGAGTTGCCAGTTGACGCGTTGGCCGCTACCGTGCTGCCCGTTGCCGCACGTCCGCCCACGTGACTGCCCAGCACCGGCCGCCCCACCGGCTCATAATCGATGCCCTGCGCCCGCACCAGCGCCGGATCATAGAGATTGCGGCCGTCAAAAATTACCGGCGTCTTCAGCGCGGCCTTGATGGCAGCAAAGTCGGGGCTGCGAAATTCCTTCCACTCGGTCACGATCACCAGTGCATCGGCACCGTCAAGCGCCTGCATCTGCAAGGCAGCGTAGGACACGCGTGCGTTGCCCGCCAGAATGTGTTTGGCCTCGTCCATGGCAATCGGGTCGTAGGCGCACACATCGGCACCGCGCGCGGTCAGCGCGGCAATCACTTCTAGCGCGGGCGCTTCGCGCATGTCGTCGGTATTGGGCTTGAACGCGAGACCCCACATTGCAAAGCGCTTGCCGGCGAGGTTCTCGCCAAAGCGCGCGACCACCTTGTTCGCCAGCACTTGTTTTTGCTTGGCGTTGGCGCGCTCCACTGCATCAAGGATTTCAAACCCAGCACCAGCTTCACGCGCGGTGCGCTGCAGCGCCTGCACGTCCTTCGGGAAACACGAGCCGCCATAGCCGCAACCGGCGTAGAGAAAGTGATAGCCGATCCGTGGGTCGGAGCCGATGCCCTGGCGCACCAGTTCCACATCGGCACCAAGTTTTTCAGCGAGGTTGGCGATCTCGTTCATGAACGAAATGCGCGTAGCCAGCATGGCGTTGGCCGCGTATTTGGTCAACTCGGCGGAGCGGATGTCCATGAAAATCATGCGCTCGTGATTGCGCTGAAACGGCGCGTAGAGGGCACGCATGGCAGTGCGAGCGCGCTCGTCGGCCGCATCGGCACCAATCACCACGCGATCCGGCTTCATGAAGTCATCAATCGCCGCGCCTTCTTTCAAAAACTCAGGGTTGGACACCACCGAAAACGGCACGTCCACCCTGCGCGCGGCCAGCTCGGCGGTGATCACGGCACGCACCATGTCGGCCGTCCCCACCGGCACAGTGGATTTGTCCACGATCACCTTGGCCGCAGTCATGCGTTGCCCGATGTTGCGTGCTGCCGCAGCGACATATTGCAGATCGGCCGAGCCATCTTCACCGGGTGGCGTGCCCACCGCGATGAATTGCACATCGCCGTGCGCCACCGCCGTATCGATATCGGTAGTGAAGCGGATGCGTCCTGCGGCCACATTGCGCGCCACCATTTCTTTGAGACCCGGCTCAAAAATCGGCACGCCGCCGTTGTTGAGGATACCGATTTTTTTGGCATCCAGATCCAGGCACATGACATCGTTGCCGACTTCGGCAAAACAGGCGCCGGTGACGAGCCCGACGTAGCCGGTGCCGATCATGGTGATTTTCATACGGTTCCGTTCAATTCTTCGGCGCGGTTTGGGGAGTAGGTCTCCCACCCGCCACAGCCGGGACAGCGCCAGAAAAACTGCTTGGCTTTGAAGCCGCAATTTTCGCACGCATAGCGCTTGAGTTTTTCGGTATGCGCGTGAATCAGACTTTTGATGAGGGTGAGGTCGCCCGCGCGCTCGGGCGGTACGGCCAGCAATTGCGCTTCGAGCAATTTGTCGAGACCGGCTAGCGTGGGATGTTTGCGCAATTCCTCGCGCACCACCGCGTAAGCTGCCTCCGCGCCCGCCGTTTCGAGCGTGACCTGAAACGCAGTCTCGAGCAGATCAGCCGACGGATAGCGCTCCAGCAATCCGCGCAGCAATTGCGCACCCTGCGGTGCCTGGCCCTGCGCGCGGTGCGCATCCATCAACCGCGCCGCAATATGCGAAAGAAAGCGCGGATCCTGGGTTTCAATGCGCAGCCAGGCGGCAATCGCGGCGGCGTGCTGCTTCTGGTGTGCTTCGATATCACCCAGGATCATGTTGGCGCGCACCGTCTTGCGATGCGCCTTGAGGGCAGCCTCGACATGGCCCCGCGCTTCATCGGGCTGCGAGCGCGCCAGGCTTGCCGCAGCGCGCTCGCAATGGAACTGCGCGATCTCTTTTTGCCGCGACGCACCGGTCTCGCTCTCGACACGCCCGGCCGTGCGCACCGCTTTGTCCCAATCTTTTTCCAGCTCGTAGATTTCGAGCAGATGCACCTGCGCCCGCCCGGCCCAGGTGGTGCCCTCCAGCCGCGTGAGCGACTCTTCGGCGCGGTCGAGCATGCCGGCCTTGAGAAAATCCTGGCCCAACTCATAGAGCGCATGCAGGCGCTGCTCGTCGTTCAGGTCAGGCCGGTTAACCAGGTTGGTATGCATGCGGATCGCGCGCTCGATTTCGCCGCGGCGGCGAAACAAATTGCCGAGCGCGAAATGCAACTCAATGGTCTCGGGGTCAAGCTTGACGACTTCGATAAAGGCATCAATGGCCTTGTCGGGCTGCTCGTTGAGCAGAAAATTGAGGCCCTTGAAGTAGGAGCCGGGCAGCGCGCGCGACTCCGATAGCAGATGGCGAATATCGACACGCGCAGCGATCCAGCCGAGGCCGAAAAACACCGGCAGCGCGAGCAACCACCACAGATCAATTTCCATCGCCTACTTCCTCGCCGGTTCTGGAGCAACTGCATCCAGCGGCGCTTGCGTCAGCACCGCACCCGTCGCGCCCGCGACTCCCGCGCCGCCGGTAGCCACACCTGAGGTGCCGTTGCTGCCGGTGCTGCTGGTGTTACCAGCGCCTCCAATCGCCCCGGCACGTTTGCCGGTACCAGGCGCGCGCAGCCCTTTCACTTCGGCCAGCGCAGTATTGATCTCGCGCCGCTGACGCATGACGCGTGGCAACAGCGCCAGCAGGCCAATCACGGCCCCCGCCAGAAAAAATACAAACAGCAGCAGCACCAGCGGCAGCTTCCACTCAAGGTCAAAGTAAAACCGCAGCGAGACCTGTTCGTGATTTTTGAGCGCGAACAAAAAGAACACCAAAAACAAAAACCAGCGCAGCGCAGCCGTCACGTAGCGCATGCTTGCCTCTGGCCACACTGCCAGAACCCTTGGTGGACAAGGCTCTCCTGCCTGCATTCCCGCAACCCACTCGCCCGCAAAAAAAAACGGCACTTGCGTGCCGCCGGGTCGCCGGCGGCAAAGCCGGCAGGGTCGTATAGGGCTTGCATTCGCAAGACGGACATACGTCTCAACGCCCCGCCACCGCACGCGGTGCCGCCGCATTGAGACCCGCGTCAACGCGGTCACGCAATTCCTTGCCGGCCTTGAAGTGCGGTACGTGCTTCTCCGGCACCTGCACCTTGTCGCCCGACTTCGGGTTGCGCCCGATGCGCGGCGGCCGGTAGTTAAGGCCAAAGCTGCCAAAACCGCGAATCTCGATGCGCTGCCCCTGCGACAAGGACGTGGTCATCTCATCAAGAATCGTCTTGACCGCAAGGTCGGCATCCTTGGCCACCAATTGCGGATAACGCGCGGCGAGCCGCGTGATCAGATCCGACTTGGTGACACCGTTGATTTCGAATTCGAAGGACACCGCTGCGCCTGTGGTTAACCGGAGAACCTGGGTGCAGTGACTACGTTAAACGGCAAGCCGCCAAACCTTGTCACCACTGCACCCTGATTCACCGCGTACGTTGCGTGAAGATTGCCGTGTGCTTACCGTGCTTACCCGTATGCTTACTTCTGGTCCATCTTGGCTTTGAGCAGCGCGCCAAGGTTGGTGGTGCCTTCCTTGGCATTGCCGGCGCCCGCATCCTGCAACTGCTTGATCACCTGGGTCTCTTCGGCCTGGTCTTTGGCCTTGATCGACACATTGATGTTGCGGGTCTTGCGGTCCACGTTGATGATCACCGCTTCGACCTTGTCGCCGACGGCCAACTGCGTGGACGCATCCTGCACGCGGTCACGCGAAATTTCCGAGGCACGCAAGTAGGCTTCGATGTCGCCTTCGAGGCCGATCACGGCACCCTTGGCATCAACGCTCTTGACCACGCCCTTGACCAGGGTGCCTTTGTCGTTCACAGCCACAAAGCTGGTGAACGGGTCTCCATCCAACTGCTTGACACCCAGTGAAATACGCTCGCGCTCGGTGTCGATGGCCAGCACCAGGGCCTCGATTTCGTCGCCCTTCTTGAAGTTCTTGACGGCTTCTTCGCCGGTCGCCGACCACGACAGGTCGGACAGATGCACCAGACCATCGATTCCGCCCGGCAGGCCGATGAACACGCCGAAGTCGGTGATCGACTTGATCGCGCCTTTGACCTTGTCGCCCTTCTTGTGGTTGATCGAAAAATCGTCCCACGGGTTCGGTGCGCACTGCTTCATGCCGAGCGAAATGCGGCGGCGGTCTTCGTCGATCTCAAGGATCATGACTTCGACTTCGTCACCCAATGCAACAACTTTGGACGGATGCACGTTCTTGTTGGTCCAGTCCATTTCGGAAACGTGTACCAAGCCTTCGATGCCGGCTTCGACTTCGACAAATGCGCCGTAGTCGGTAAGGTTAGTGACCTTGCCGAACAGACGCGTGCTCTGCGGATAACGGCGGCCAATGCCAACCCACGGGTCGTCGCCCAACTGTTTGACGCCGAGCGAGACGCGATTTTTTTCCTGGTCGAACTTGAGAATTTTTGCCGTGATTTCATCGCCCACCGCCAGCACTTCGGACGGGTGACGCACGCGGCGCCAGGCGAGGTCAGTGATGTGCAGCAGGCCATCGATACCGCCGAGGTCCACGAATGCGCCGTAATCGGTGATGTTCTTGACCACGCCCTTGACGATCGCGCCTTCAGTGAGGTTGGAGAGCAGCTTCTGGCGCTCTTCACCTTGCGAAGCCTCGAGCACGGCGCGGCGCGACACCACCACGTTGTTGCGCTTCTTGTCGATCTTGATGACCTTGAATTCGAGGGTCTTGCCTTCGAGCGGCGTGGTGTCCTTCATCGTCCGGGTATCGACCAGCGAGCCGGGCAGGAACGCGCGCACGCTGTTCATCATGACGGTCAGGCCGCCCTTGACCTTGCCGGTCACGGTGCCGGAGACAATCTCGCCCGACTCCATGGCTTTTTCGAGGTCCAGCCATGCCGAGAGGCGCTTGGCCTTGTCACGCGACAGCAGGGTCTCGCCAAAACCGTTTTCAATTGAATCGATCGCGACGGCGACGAAGTCGCCGATCTTGACGTTGATTTCACCGCCATCTTCCTTGAACTCGGAGAGCGGAATGTAAGACTCGGATTTGAGGCCGGCATTGACGACCACATGGTTGTAATCAATCCGTACCACTTCGGCGGTGATAACT
>JANNCZ010000301.1:0-10500 GCA_031387185.1 Burkholderiales bacterium | reverse complement strand
GCGCCTGTCGTCCCTGTTGGAATGGTTGCCACGGTCGAGCCGCCGCGCGACAACAGCGACGACCTCGCGTCATTCAACCTGCCACGCTTTGACAAGCCCTCCGCTGCGCCTCCTGCGGTCGAGCAAGCGATCGCTGCGGCGAGCACGGCGATTGCCGCAGCGGTTGCGACGCGTGCAACGTCGGTAGCTGCAGTGGCACCTGCAGCACCGCTCAAGCTCGACAAGAACTCCTTGACTCAGCAACTGGCCGCCATGGACGATTTATCGGACGAAGCCTGGGCCAGCTACCGGCACCCGTCTGACGCCAGCGGCGTGGCAGTGCCGTTTGGCACTGCGGCGGCACCCACCGGGAGTGCCGCCGCGGCGGTGTCTGGAGCACCCGCATTGCGAGGTGGGAAGGACCAGAAAATCCTTGGCGCGTCTGCTATGGCGGCTGCATTGGCCCCCACGCCGGCTCCCACGATGGACGATCTACAGATCGACTTTTCCCTTGATCTGGAGGCGAAGACTGCCAGCGCAGCTGCCCTCGAAGTGGTTGCAACCACGCCGGCTCGCGATGCTGGCATGATTTCCACGTCGGACATCAGCGCCCTGATCGAGCCGCCACCACTCGATGAGGCGCAACGAAATGCCGCGCGAGCGATAGCCGACTCATCGCCGCGGACATCATCCACACAAAAAGACCAAGGCGCATTCGCACTTGAAATAATCGATCCGCCGCCGGCTCTCAAGCTTTCGCAGACGGGGAGTCGAATCACGCTTGCCGCCATGGAGGCATCGGCACCGGATACAGCTGAATCAGAAAAAATGCGCGACGTGATGACTGCTGCATCCAGCGTGATGGAGACCGTACACAAGCTGATGCAGGAAGGCCACCCAGGCGGTGCCTTGCGCGCACTCGGCACTTATCTCGAATCGGCGCCGCCGCAGGCACCGCCTGGTCCGTGGATACAGCTCGCTCACACCTTGCATGACGTCGGCATGCAGCACGAATATGTCGAAGCGCAAGAATTGTTCAAGGAGCGCTTTGGCGCTGACCTGCCGGGCTGGGAAGCGGCGTATGAACTCAAGCGCCATCAAATGGGCATGGCGCGCGTGACGGGTATCGAGATCATGGTCGCCGCCGGGCGTGGCAAGCCCGAATTGATTGGCCGTCTGGCGGGTCTGGCTTACCGCGTCGCGGTACCGCCTGAAGTGCTGTTTGATGTGCTGCTGCACCGGGAACTGTTGCAGCAGGTGGCGCAGACGCAGGTGGCATCACAAGCCGCCACAGGTGACGGTAGCGATCACGTCGACATCAGTCTTTAGCGTGGAAGTTGGCGTCGCTGGCCGCTTGAGAGGGTGGCCGCCTGAAGGCACGCGGTGGCGTGAACAACCAGGCGCAGGGTGCAGTCGCGTGACGGCAACAGCAAAGCAGCCGCTCGCAGTTGCTACTTGGCCACGCCCATGATCACATCTGGCAGCCACATCACCGTTTGCGGAAACACCGTGATGATGCCGATACACAGCACCAGGCAGGCGAAGAAGGGCAGCGACGCATGCGCAATCGTGTTGGCGTCTTTTCCCGTCATGTTTTGCAGCACAAACAGATTGAAGCCGACTGGCGGCGTGACCTCGGCAATCTCGACCAGCAGCACGATGAAGATGCCGAACCACACCACGTCAAAGCCCGCCTTGAGAATCATCGGCAGCACCACGGTGGAGGTGAGCACAATCATCGAAATACCATCAAGCGCAGTGCCGAGCACGATATAAAGCAGGGCCAATATGCCAATCAGCATGTAGGGCGACAGTTGCAGGCTCGCCACCCACTCTGCCAACTCACGCGGAATCCCGGTAAAGGCCATGGTTAGTGACAGATACTTGGCCCCGGCCAGGATGAACATGATCATGCACGACACGCGTGTGGCGCTCATCAGGCTGTCGGTGAAATTGCGCCAGGTCAGCATGCGCGATTGCACGGCGATGGCGAGCGAACCGAGCACACCGTAGGCTGCACACTCGGTGGCCGTGGCCCAGCCCTTGACCAGCACCACGACAATAAACACGATCAACAGGGTGCAGGGGATCAGGTTGCCGGATTTTTTGACCTTGTCGATGAAGCTCAAGTCCGGTTCCGCTGGCGGTACCTTGTCCGGGTTGCGCAGTGACCACCAGGCGATATAGCCTGAGAACAGCAGCATCAGGATCAGGCCGGGAATGAAGCCCGCCAGAAAGATGCGAATGATCGACGCTTCAGCCGCCACCGCATAGACCACCATGGTGATCGACGGCGGAATCAAAATGCCGAGCGTGCCTGCGGTGGCGAGGCTGCCGAGGGCGATCTTTTCGTCATAGCCGCGCTTGAGCAATTCAGGCAGCGCCACCTTGGCGATGGTCGCGCAGGTAGCGGCGGATGAGCCGGACACCGAACCAAAAATGCCGCAACCCAAAATGGTGGTGTGCATCAGGCGGCCGGGCACGCGGTTGAGCCAGGGCGCGAGCCCCTCAAACATTTGTTCGGAGAGTTTGGTACGAAACAAAATCTCGCCCATCCAGATGAACATCGGCAGTGCTGCCAGCTCCCACGAGGCGTTCGAACCCCAGAAGGCTGTGAACAGGCCTTCGCCCGCTGGCGTCTTGGCAAACAGCGTGAGGCCGAGGAAGCCGGTGATTGCCAGCGTGATGGCAATCCACACGCCGCCCGCCAACAACACCAGCATGATGCCGAGCAGGATCAGCGAAATTTCGATGACGTTCACAGGACAACCTCGCGCATGCACGCAATCTTTGGCATGCTGAAATATCTTCGGAAAAGTCACCGCGTGCGTGACGTTCTTCCACCGCCGTCACATAGACCGGGCGGCGGCCCATCAGCACGCACACAAACTCATCAACCATCGCCACCAGCAACAACACGGCGCCGAGCACGAACGAGAGTTGCGGAATCCAGATCGGCAGCACCAGCAGGCCGTCAGACATCACGCCATATTCGTAACTGCCCCAAGTCATGCGCACCGCCCAGAATGCGAGGTAGGTGCAGAACGCAACCCCCAGAGCCAGCCCGCCAATTTCAAATGTGCGGCGGCGCGGCGCGCCGAGGCGCGAGATCAGCAACTCCATGCGCACAAAGTCACCGCGCTTGAACGCGTGCGGCATGGCGAGAAAGGTGGCCGCAGCGCACAACCACGCCACCAGGTCTTCGATGCCGCCGGTTTTGATCGACAGTTCACGCATCATCGATGAGGCAATCATCACTGCGAAGATGGCAAAAACAAAAAACGCCGCGAGGTAACCTGCGGCGTTGTAGAGCCAGTCGAGTGACCGGCGTACCAGTTGAGTCATCAAAAAAGCGCCATCACTGCTTCTTGTTAAACGCGTCGATGATTTTCTTGCCATCCGCGCCGGATTTTTTGATCCAGTCTTCCGTCAGCGTGTTGCCCACTTTCTGGAAATCGCCCATCAGCTGCGCCGACGGTTTGGCGATGTTCATGCCGCGTTCTTTGAGCGCATCTTTGTACCAGTTGTTTTTCTCCTGCGAGATGCGCCAGCCGCGCACTTCAGCGTCGCCCGCAGCCTTGAGCAAAGCGGCCTGCGTGGTCTTGTCGAGCGCATCGAAGGCCTTCTTGTTGACCAGTACCGCATCCTTGGGGAGCCAGGCCTGGGTGTCATACCAGTTCTTGATGTGCTCATAGGTTTTGGTGTCGAAGCCGGTCGCGCCTGAAGAAATATAGCTATCGACGCCGCCGGTCGCGAGGGCTTGCGACAATTCAGCCGCTTCGATACGCACCGGCGTCGCGCCGATTAACTCGGCGATTTTTGCGGTAGCCGGGCTGTAGGCGCGCCACTTCGAACCCTTGAGATCCGACGCGGCGTTGACCGGCTTTTTCGAGTAAATCCCTTGCGGCGGCCATGGCACCGAGTAGAGCAGAAGCATGCCCTGTTTGCCCAGTTTGTCTTGCAGGGATTTCTTGGACACTTCGTACAGGCGCATGGCGCCGTCGTAGCCGGTGGCGAGGAAGGGCAGCCCGTCGAGCTCATACAGCGGATCTTCGTTGGAGTACGCTGACAGCAAAATCTCGCCAATCTGCACCTGGCCCGACTGCACACCGCGCTTGATCTCGTTCATCTTGAGCAGGCTGGCTGCCGGATGCACCTGAATCTTCAACTTGCCGCCGGTGGCCTTGTCGACCTCGGCCGCGAACTGGATGATGTTCTCGGTGTGGAAGTTGGTCGCCGCGTAGGGCGTCGGCATGTCCCACTTGGTTTGTGCTTGTGCGGCCGTAGACAGCGCGAGCGCCGCGATGGCGGTGGCTATAAGAGAAGCGGAATAACGCATGATGTCTCCTGAAGTGGTATCAAAAGGACTGCAAAAGAGCGCGCGTGAGGGAATGCAACGCTTTGTGTGAAGCAACGCGCGTGCCGCAACCCGGTGACGCAATTGCTTCAATTACTCGGCTGCCGATGCGGACAATTGTAGCGTGGCGCCAAAGCTCAGGGCCGGGTCGATGACGATGACCTCCCCCGGCTTACCGCTGACGCCCTGCATGACGGAGTGGGCCACCTGATTGCGCTGCAAAACGCCGCGCGCTGCGTCGAGCGACGCGACGTGAAACGTCAGCGCGCGCATGCGCGCCGGCCCCGGCACCTCGCACAGCCGCACCACACAACGCTTTAGAGAGAATGTGGCCTGAGAGCCGCTTCCACCAAGGGTTTCCGTGGAGTGGGTGATTGCGGCACCGTCGAGACAAGCCGCGTAGAGCGGTAGCGCCGCACGCATACTCGGCACGTCGATATCCAGCGCCGCAATGCCGGTGGCGCCATTCGCATGCCCTTGCCACTCGGGCCGCCAGACCAACTCGCGGGTGAGGTGCTGGCAGTAGTAGAACCAGGTACCTGGCACAGCGTCCGGCTCCAGACGCGTGACACGAAATGCAGCGTCCTGCGTGCGTCCACCGCCCAAATCTACTGGGCGTGAAAAGGACTGCACCGGGCGCGGGTGCAATTCATGTTGCACCAACACGGCGTGGGATGCATCGGCATCGGCTGTTTGCAGCACCGTCGCCATCAAACCGGCGGGCCGGGCGACCAACTCCGGGCGCTGGACCGGCGGCGCGCCGGACGGGTAGCCAAGCAACTCCAGATAGTCCTCGCCGAACACGATGGTGTGATTGATCGAGCCAAGCGTATGGAACCCGCGCGGGGTCACGCTGAATCCGGCGCGCTCAAAAAAACGCACGGCTTCATCGGTCTGGTCTTTGGTGTTGAAAACGATGTGATCGATGGCGTTCATGGTGAAATGGTAAAGGCAAAATGCGAACAATATGCAATCGCCAAGCACGATCCTTATGCTCCTCTATCCCCGATACAAGCAGCGGCACAATGCCTCCCCAATTGCATATACCCATATTGGGTATTAAAATGCCCAATATGGGTATGACTAACCTGATCAAGACGGCGATGGTGCGCCAACGCAGCAGCGCCAAAGCGGCAAGCCGCAAGGCGGCGTTACGACAGCCGTCAGGGCTGGCGGCAGCGCTCTTCACCGGAACCCAGCAGCGCGTTCTGGGACTGCTGTTTGGACAGCCGGACAGAAGTTTTTTTGCGACCGAAATCATAGGCCTGGCCGGGGCCGGATCAGGTGCTGTGCAGCGCGAGTTGGCGCGATTGACCGGCAGCGGTCTGATCACGGTTTCCAAAGTAGGCAATCAGAAACACTACCAAGCCAACGCGGCCTCTCCAGTGTTTGCAGAATTGAGCGGGCTCATGCTCAAAACTACCGGATTGGCCGAGCCCCTGCGCATCGCGCTGGCGCCACTGGCTGAGCGCATCGCATTCGCGTTTGTGTATGGCTCGGTTGCCAAAGGGGGTGCCACAGCGGCAAGCGACATTGATCTAATGATCGTTTCGGACGATTTATCTCTGGAAACTGTGTTCACTGCGCTGGCTAGCGCGGAGCTGAGGTTGGGACGAAAAATCAATCCTGCACTCTATACACGTGCCGAATTTCGCCGCCGCCGCGCAGCAGGCAATGCCTTTCTTACCAAAGTGCTAGCAGGTGAAAAAATCGTATTGATCGGCTCTGACGATGACCCCATCTGAACTGAACAATCTGACCCGCATCGGGCAGTTGAAGGTAGAGGCCTATGCGCAAAGCGAATACGACGGCCTCGTTCGTTCCGGTGTCTTGCGTTTGCAGGATGCACAAAATGTGCATCTGAATCCCGAGAGCCGCTTTGATCTGGCCTACAACGCTGCCCATGCCTTTTCATTGGCCGCATTGCGCCGCCACGGGTTCCGCTCGGAGAGCCGCTACATTGTGTTTCAGTGTCTGACGCATACGCTCGATTTACCGGCTGAACAATGGCGCGTGCTGGAGCAGGCGCACCGCAAGCGCAATCTGGCCGAGTACGAAGGTGATGGCGTGGTGGATGAGGCGCTGCTGGCAGCGCTCATTCGCGTCACCGACACCGTGTTTGACCGTTTAACCAAATCCGCAAGATCATGACTCAACTCAACGGCGCCGAAGCCCTCGTGCGCATGCTGCAACAGTTCAAGGTCAAGCATGTGTTTGGGTTATGCGGCGACACCAGCTTGCCGCTCTACGATGCCTTCGCACGGCTCGATCATGGCATCACCCATGTGCTGACGCGCGATGAGCGCAGCGCCGCTTACATGGCTGATGGCTACGCGCGCATCAGTGGCAAGCCGGGTGTGTGCGAAGGGCCGTCCGGCGGTGGCGCCACGTATATTTTGCCGGGCGTGGTCGAGGCCAATGAGTCGTCGATTCCGCTGCTGGCGATCACGACCGACATTGCGACCACCTCGCGTGGCCGCTATACGCTCACTGAACTTGATCAGCAAAATTTGTTTCGTCCATTGACCAAATGGGCGGGCGTGGCGAATGCGGCTGCCGACATTCCGCGTCTGATGCGCGCGGCGTTCACCAATATGACCACGGGCCGCACGGGAGCAGCGCACCTATCTCTGCCGTTTGATGCGCAGAAGGGGAGTGTGGACGCCGATGAGATTTGGGGCGACGCGGCACTCGCCGCCTATCCGGCGCGGCGCTCGGGGGCTGACCCGCAGGATGTTGAACGCGCAGTCGCGCTGCTGACTTCGTCGGCCAACAAGCTGTTTGTGGTGGGCGGCGGCGTCGTGCTGGCCAGGGCCGAACGCGAATTAGCGCAACTGGCCGAGGCGCTCAATGCCGGTGTGGTGACCACCATCAGCGGACAGGGCAGCATGCCTGAGACCCATGCGCTGTGCGGTGGAGTCGTTGGCAGCAATGGCGGTACAAAGTGGACGCGTGCCTTGGTCGAGATGGCGGATCTGGTGATCTTCATTGGCTGCCGCGCCGGCAGCGTGACGACCGAGAGGCGGCGCTTTCCGGCACCGGGCAAGACGCGCGTGCTGCATATCGACGTAGACCCCGCCGTGATCGGCGCGAACTACCCCGCCGACGTTGGACTGGTGGGCGACTGCCGCATTGTGTTGCGCCAGTTGATCGATGCCCTTGCAGGCCAGACCGCGTTCGAAATGCCGTCGCGTCTTAACGTGCCGGCCATTGCGCAAGCCAAATTGGACAAGCGTGCTGCGTTCTTGAAGTTGGCGCAAAGCGATGCCACGCCGATCCTGCCCGAGCGCGTGGTGCATGACCTGCAAGCTGTACTGCCGGATGACGCGATTGTGGTGGCCGACCCTGGCACGCCGTGCCCGTATTTTTCGGCCTATTACGAGATTCGCCAAAGTGGGCGGCGCTTTTTTTCCAATCGGGCACACGGGGCCTTGGGCTACAGCATGGCCGCTGCGCTGGGTGCCTGGTTTGCCGAGCCGCGGACCAAAGTGGTCAGCGTGATGGGCGATGGCAGTTTTGGTTTTACCGTGGGCGAGTTGGAGACCATCGTGCGCGTCAAGGCACCGATCATGATGGTGGTTATCTCGAACTCGGTCTTTGGCTGGATCAAGGCTGGGCAGAAGACCGGGTTCGATGCGCGCTATTTTTCGGTTGACTTCAATCGCACCGATCATGCTGCGGTGGCAGCCGCTTACGGCGTCAAGAGTTGGCGCGTGGAAGACCCGCGTGAGCTGCGCGCAGTGTTCAAGCAAGCCGCTGAGCATGGCGGCCCGACGCTGGTCGATGTGGTTTGCCAGCCATTGCAGGATGCGCAAGCGCCGGTGAGTGAATGGGTGGCGTGAGTCCGGCGCTTGGCGTGCTGATGCTGGACACGCGCTTCCCGCGCCCGCCGGGTGACGTGGGCAATCCGGCCAGTTTCGATTTTCCGGTGCGCTATGCAGTGGTGCAGGGTGCCTCGCCGCAACGCGTGGTGCGCGAGCAGGCAGCGGGTTTGTTGCCGCCCTTCATCGATGCCGCGCATGCGCTGATTGCGCAAGGTTGTATTGGCATCGCTACCACGTGTGGATTTCTGGTGCGGTTTCAGAACGCGCTGGCGCAAGTGCTGCCGGTGCCGGTGATGACGTCCAGCCTCATGCAAATTGCTGCAGTCGAAACCGGCTTGCCCGCCGGCAAGCGCGCCGGCGTCATCACCATCGCGGCGGCGCAACTTGACGCCGCCTGCCTTGTGGCAGCGGGCGCGCGCGCCGATACATCGGTCGAAGGCGTGGAAGCAGACAGTGAATTCGCGCAGCGGATTCTGAACAACGATGCGACGCTCGATCTTGCGCAAGCCGAGCGCGATGTTGTCGCAGCGGCACTGCGGCTCACTGCGCGCTGCCCGCATGTGGGAGCGCTGGTGCTCGAATGCACCAACATGCCACCGTATCGCGACGCCGTGCGGCGCGCGACCGGGCTGCCGGTCGTCGATGCGCAAATGGCGATTAGCGCGTTCTGGCGCTCGCTTGCGCCGTCAATGTAGAACGGCCAGCAAGAGTGAATTGCTCGCGTACTGTCTGCGCCACGTCGCCTGCCGGCGTGAAGCTGCGCTCTTCCCAGTGAACCTGTCCGTTGCGCATCATGCACAAGACGGTGGAGGCGCGCGTGCCGTAGAGCGGTGAAATGATTTTGGGGCTCGACAGTACGCGTTCACGCTCCAGCGGCACGCCGGTTTGGGGGAGCTTGTGGTCGGGTTGCGGCTGTGTGTCGCCGAGAGCGTGAAACAGCGCTTCGAACAGGTTCTCTAGCGGCGTATCAGGTGCGTGGCGAATGCGATCTCGACGGCTCGCCAGGTTACCCAGCGATGCAACCGTTGAAAATGCACCAGGCAACCTTTCCGAAACCCTTGGTACAAGCGCCTCGTCAGCCACATAGGCCTGTAAACCGGCTCCCAGAGCCAGTTTCAGCGCAATGACTTTGGGCCACGGCGTGTCCAGCCGTGCGTTGGACAGTGCGTAGACGCCGGGTTCGAGCGCGCGCGCAGCGGCGCCACGATTGCCGCAATACCACAGCGCGTCGTGCGTCGCGGTCAGCAAATTGAAGCCGTTGTAGTCCGCAGCGTCCTGCATGCACTGCGCAACGTAGCCATCCGGCGCGCCTTGGCCAGTCAGAAAATCGGCGACCAGCGCGCCACGCGTGCGCGCGTTGGACTTGAACTCGCCGGGGTCGCGCACGTTGGTGAGCGCGGCAAAGCGGCCATCTCGGGTGACGCCCATCCAGGTGCCGCCGGACTGAAGGTCGCTGCCGCCAAACACCTGCGGCGCGACGCGCCACCACGCGGACGGCGCGCTCGGGCGTGCGTGAAATTCGTCGCGATTGGCCGCGACGATCAGCGAAATATCAGGATGCGCCTGCCATGCGAGGCCGATCAAACACATGGTGGTTTACGCCAACGGATCGTGAAAAATCTCGCTCTTGCGCGCACTGCCATCGAGATGAAACTGTTCAATGCCAAAGCGCGCCACGCAGTCGGCCAGCGCCGCTTCGAACAACAGGCGCTGGTGTACGCCTTCGTAGATCTCCATCCAGGTACTGTCGTCGCCTGATTTCTTTTTCAGACGGCCACGCACGCCGGTCAGCCGGTAGACATCCGATTGCATGCCGATGGCGACCGGGATATAGCCGTCCGTGCGCGCGGCCTGCACCTTGTAGTACACGTAGTAGTCAGTGATCGGACTCACGGCAGACGGGATTGTGCGCAGGGTGGCCGGACTGATTCGGCGGCATGCGGCGCGCCATGTTTAGGGTGTTGTCGCGCCAGCAGCGGAACGGCTGCGGATGGTGCCGCATGGGTGAGGCGCGCGTCTGCCTGCCGCATGTGAACCTCAGGCCGCCTCAGGCAGGGCGTAGGGCAGGGGCGCGAAGCGCAGCAGCGGGCCGTCTGGCGCACCGAGGCGGATCTCCGCGTTGGCATGGCTTTGAATCTGCATCACGGCGAGCACTTCGCTGGCCGTCGTGCTTTGCCCCGTCAGCCCGCCAAGCCCCGGGTGGGTTGAAACTGGCGCGGCGAGTGCAATGAGCCCGCTTTCCTGGCCATTGAGATCGCTCGCGTAGAGCACGTCACCTGCTTTGGCTGGCGCATCGACGGTTGCGCGATACATGCGCCGTTTGACCGCGCCCCGGTAATG
>JANNCZ010000684.1:0-3195 GCA_031387185.1 Burkholderiales bacterium | reverse complement strand
CGTCGTGCCGGTGACGCCGAACGCTTCCTCTGCGGCAGTGCAGGTGCCGGCATCTGTCGAGTAGACCATCGCCGTGATGGCGCCGTGCTCACGCGCGATCATCGCGGCGCGGGTGAGTGACTCGGCCGTGGTTTCGCACTCCACCAAAAACACGATGGGGCCGAACCATTCGTGCATATACACATCGGTCTGGTCAGCGCGCACGCGCACAAACAGCGGCGTGCGCACCTGCGCGCCGGGGTAGGCCGGATGCTTGATGGTTTTTGATTCGACCACCACATCGCCGAGTGCCGCTGCACCCTCGATGCGCGCATCGTATTCGAAGGGCCGCATCATGCCGAGAAAATCAACCGAGCGCGGCACATCGTTCAACATGCGCTCGAACGCCTGCATCAGTTGCTCGTCAAATTCGGCTGTCGTCATCACACCGGCGCTGGTGGCAATGCCCTCACGCGGCGTGAACACCACGCGCGGGCTGGTACACATGCGCCCGGCGAACATCGATGCTGACAGCATCAGGTTGCGCAGCATGCCGGCAAAGTTGGCAGTGCTGTCGATCACCACCGGATTGACCGAAGGGCCTTGGGTGTAGGTCAGTTTGTTGCGCGCGTTCTCGTGCAGCCAGCCGATGAACTCGGACGTGCCGGTGTAGTCGATCAACTTGATCTCGGGCCGCGCCGCGAGCGGCTGGGTAACCGGCTTCTCCATCTCGTCCACCACCAGCATGATGAGGTTGGGGTCGTAGCCGGCTTCCTTGAGGTAGTGGCGCGCCACGCCGACGGTGATGGCGAGCGGCAAAATTGCGTGCGGGTGCGGCTTGACGATCACCGCGTTGCCGGCCATCAGGTTGGCGAAAATGCCGGCGTAGGCCATCTGGTTCGGCAGGGTTGAACAACCCACCACCAGCCCCACGCCACGGCCCACGACGCGGAAGGTTTTCTTCACGCGCACGGTGTTTGGGCCCTCGGCTTTCTCCCACATGACGTCGGCCGGGATCGAGCGCATTTCCTGATACGCCATCACCACCGCTTCGAGCCCGCGCTCTTGCGCGTGCGGGCCGCCGGACTGAAACGCCATGTTGAACGGCTGGCCGGTGGTGTGCATGGTGGCGTGGCCGATCTCGAAACTGCGCAGGTGCAGTTGATGCAAGAGTTCGAGGCACATGCCGGTGCGCGCATCGACAGCTACCCTCGACCAGGCTTCGCGCGCACGCACGGCGGCCGGCATGATCGCGCCCAGATTGGTCTTCGGATACTGGATCGCCAGTTCGATGCCGTAGGGCGACACTTCGCTGCCGACGCGCTCGCCCACGCCAGGCTGGTCGAGATAAAAGTAGGAGCCGCAATAGTTCTGAAACGCATCGCGCCCATCGGCCTGCACCACTTCATTGAAGTCGGCGATGTGATCCGGATAGGCCGAAAATGCTGCGCGCGTGGCGCTGGCACCGAGCGCCAGATCCAGCAGTCCACGATGACGCTCAAACAATTCGCTGGACATGGTTCTTGTTCTCCCCCGGTTGGATGCTGGTGCTGCTGCCGTGATGCTACGGCTACGTGCAAAATTCTAACCCGTTTGGGGTATTCTTTTCTTCCATGACGCCGCAACAACGTGCCCAAGCCTGCTGCCATGAACACTTTTGCCCTTGAGCCAATAGAAAAAGCCAGCCGCGACGAGTTGCAGGCGCTGCAACTGACGCGCATGCGCGCCTCGCTGCAACGCGCCTACGACAAGGTGGCGCATTACAAAAAGAAATTCGATGCGCACGGCGTACATCCGGGTGATCTCAAGTCACTCGCCGATCTCGCCAAATTTCCCATGACCACCAAGGCTGACTTGCGCGAGACCTATCCCTTCGGCATGTTCGCCGTGCCGATGGAGCAGGTGGTGCGCATTCACGCATCGAGCGGCACCACGGGTAAGCCCACTGTGGTCGGTTACACCAAGAACGACATCGACATGTGGTCTGATGTGATGGCGCGCTCGATCCGCGCGGCCGGCGCGCGCCCAGGCGACAAGCTGCATGTGTCGTATGGCTATGGCCTCTTCACCGGCGGCCTCGGCGCGCACTACGGCGGCGAACGCCTCGGTCTCACGGTGATTCCCTTCGGTGGCGGCCAGACCGAGCGTCAGGTGCAGTTGATGCAGGACTTCAAGCCCGAGATCATCATGGTCACGCCGTCATACATGCTCGCCATTGCCGACGAGATGGAGAAGCAGGGGATCGATCCGCGCACCTCGTCGCTGCGCCTCGGCATCTTCGGTGCCGAGCCGTGGACGCCCGAGTTGCGCCTGCAGATCGAGCGCCGCGTTGCGCTCGACGCCATCGACATTTATGGCTTGTCGGAGGTCATCGGCCCCGGCGTTGCGCAAGAGTGCGTCGAGACCAAGGATGGCCTCACGGTATGGGAAGACCATTTTTATCCCGAGATCGTCGATCCGGAAACCGGCGCAGTGTTGCCCTATGACGAACACCAGGGCGGCGCATTCGGCGAACTCGTATTCACCTCACTGACCAAGGAGGCGCTGCCGATCGTGCGCTACCGCACGCGCGACCTCACGCGCCTGTTGCCCGGCACCGCGCGCACCATGCGCCGCATCCAGAAAATCACCGGGCGCTCGGACGACATGCTGATCATCCGTGGCGTCAACGTGTTTCCGTCGCAAGTCGAAGAGTTGATCCTCAAGCAGCCCAAGCTCGCGCCGCATTACCAGATAGAAGTCACGCGCCCCGGCAAGCTCGACGAAATTGCCGTGCTGATCGAGCCGCGCCCAGACCTCGCCACGATGGCGGATGCCGAGCGCGCGCAAGAGTCGGCCACGCTGGTGCATGCGATCAAGACCTTCATCGGCGTCAGCGCCAGTGTGCGTGTGCTGCCGGTGGCGAGCATCGAGCGCTCGCTCGGCAAAGCCCGGCGCGTGGTGGACAAGCGGCCCAAGTAGCAGGCTCGGTAAGCCCGGTAACTCCGGTACGCCCGGCAAGCCCGCAACATCAGCGGCACAGCGTCAAAATCAGGATAATGACGGGATAGCGCTGCAATGCCAAAGCGCGCACCGTCGGCGCAACATCGGAGGAGACCAACCATGTCATTCACCATCAAGCCCTTGTCACCCGTATTCGGCGCGCAGATCGAGGGCCTCGATCTCGCGCAGCTCGATGACGCCAGCTTCGAGCGGTTGTACGCGACCTGGCTCAAA
>JANNCZ010000225.1:0-2722 GCA_031387185.1 Burkholderiales bacterium | reverse complement strand
CGGACGCACCGAGACGTTGGCGTCGCAGCGAAATGAGCCTTCCTGCATGTTGCCGTCACAAATGCCGAGCCAGGTGACCAACGAATGCAGTGCCTTGGCATAGGCCACGGCTTCTGCGGACGAGCACATTTCCGGTTCGGTAACGATTTCGAGCAGCGGTGTGCCGGCGCGGTAGAGGTCAATGCCGCTAAGGCCTGCAAAGTCCTCATGCAGCGACTTACCCGCGTCTTCTTCGAGGTGCGCGCGCGTGAGATTGACAAACTTTTCGACGCCATCAACCATGACCGCCAAACCGCCGCCTTGCACCACGGGGATTTCATACTGACTGATCTGATAGCCCTTGGGCAGGTCGGGATAGAAGTAGTTTTTGCGCGCGAAAACTGAGCGCGCCGCGATCTTGGCGCCGACCGCGAGGCCGAACTTCACCGCGCACTCGACAGCGCCCTTGTTCAAAACCGGCAACACGCCGGGCAGTGCCAGATCAACCGGACTCGCCTGCGTATTGGGCGCTGCGCCGAACGCAATCGAGCTTCCCGAAAAAATCTTTGAATGCGTGGCGAGTTGCGCGTGGGTCTCAAGACCGATGACGACTTCCCAGTTTTTCATGACGAGTCCTTGCCGGTGCTGCTCGATGTCCCGCCTGGTTTGTCACCTGAATCGGTACCTGCAATGCGACCCGAGGCACCTGCGGACGTGCCATCGACTTCGTCGCCAGCAATGCTGTCGGCGCCGCGCAAATACGCCGGCATCAGATCGGGCCGCAGCACGTAAATCTGGTGGCGCACCATCATCACCTCGGCCATCGCCGCGCCGATTTTGGCAATGTATTCAGGCGGCATGCGCGTGCCGTCGCGCATGTCGCGCGCGGCTTCATCGAGCAGGCTCGCTGCCTGCAGCAGCTTGGTGTGAATGTTGTCGAGTTTGGCCATGCCGTTGCCCCGGTACTACTGCGCGGGTTCGCGCGTGTGCCAATCGGTCACGCACTGATACTGATGCGCCGCGCCGAGCATGCGCGCCTCGGAAAAATAGTTGCCTACCATGTGCAGGCCCACGGGCAGGCCGCCCGCGCCGAAGCCGCAGGGGATCGACAGGGCCGGCAGCCCGGCGAGATTGGCTGCGATGGTGTAGATGTCGTTGAGGTACATCTTGACCGGGTCATCGGCCTTTTCGCCGAGGTTGAATGCGACCGACGGCGAGGTCGGGCCGAGAATCAGGTCGCAGCTCCCGAAGGCGCGCGCGAAGTCTTGCGCGATCAGGCGGCGCAGCTTTTGCGCCTTGAGATAGTAGGCGTCGTAGTAGCCGTGCGAGAGCACATAGGTGCCGATCAGGATGCGGCGCTTGACCTCGGCACCGAAGCCCTGGGCGCGCGACTTTTTGTACATGTCCTGCAGGTCGCCATATTCGGCGGCGCGATGGCCGTAGCGCACGCCGTCAAAGCGCGACAGGTTGGACGAGGCCTCGGCCGGCGCGATCACGTAATAGGCCGGCACCGAGAGGCGGCTGTTGGGCAGGGTGATGTCCACCAGCGTGGCACCGAGCTTTTTGTATTCGGCGAGAGCCGCCTCCACGGCAGTGGCGACGTCACTGTTCAAGCCTGCGCCGAAATGCTCTTTCGGGATTCCGATGCGCAGACCTGCCAAGGGTTGTGATGCGGGCTGTGATGCGGGTTGTGCTGCGGGTTGCCCGGCGGACGCTGCGCCATCGCGCGGCTGCAATTCGCGCGTGTAGTCCTCTTTCGGGCGCTCCAGCGAGGTCGAATCGCGTGCATCAAACCCGGCCATGACATTGAGCATCAGCGCGAGGTCTTCGGCCGACTTGGCCATCGGCCCGCCCTGGTCGAGAGATGACGCAAACGCGATCATGCCGTAGCGCGACACCACACCGTAAGTGGGCTTGAGGCCGGAGATGCCACACAGTGCGGCGGGCTGGCGGATCGATCCGCCCGTGTCGGTGCCGGTCGCCATCGGTGCGAGGCGTGCAGCGAGCGCTGCGGCTGATCCGCCCGATGAACCACCGGGTACGGCCTTCATATCCCACGGGTTCTTGACGCTGCCGAAGAACGAAGTCTCGTTGGACGAGCCCATCGCAAACTCGTCCATGTTGGTCTTGCCGAGCGTCACTGCGCCTGCTGCGTTGAATTGCTCGACCACGTGCGCATCGAACGGGCTGACGTAGTCTTCGAGCATGTGCGAGGCACAGGTGGTGCGGATGTTGCGCGTCACAAAAATGTCCTTGTGCGCGAGGGGAATCCCGGTGAGCGGCGCGGTACCGTAGGCGTTTGCGTTGGTGTTTGACGCCGCCGTCAAGCTTGCCCCCTTCGAGCGGGCCGCGGCCAGACGCGCGTCAGCGGCGGCGGCTTGGGCGAGTGCACCGGCGCGGTCAACCGTGATGAAGGCATTCAACTCGCGGTTACGCGCGTCGATGCGGTCGAGAAACAGTGTCGTCAATTCAACGCTGGAGATCGCGCGCGTGGCGAGCGCAGTCGACAATTGGGTAAGGGAGGCGTTATGCATGGAGTTGCTGCTTGCGGTCTATCTCGGTCTGGGTGTGGGCCGGAGAGCCGCACCAGGAGCGGTTCTCCGGCCGCTAACCCGGATCAATCGGCCGCGCCGGTTGCGCTATTCAATCACCTTGGGTACGAGATACAGGCCGCGCTCAACGCGCGCGCCGGCCGGTGCCTGATACGCATCACGATGATCGGACTCAGTGACCACATCCGCAC
>JANNCZ010000194.1:0-5290 GCA_031387185.1 Burkholderiales bacterium | reverse complement strand
AACGCCCGTGATCCACTACGTCGACAATCGCGGCGCGGCCACCGAAACCTATCCGCTCAACCCGAACGGCTCGATGGGCGGCCTCAACGGCTACACCACGGACGATGGGCGCTTCACCATCGTCATGCCGCATCCGGAGCGCGTGTTCCGCACGGTACAGCACTCGTGGGTGCCGCGAGGGTGGCAGCACGGCGGGCAACAAAGCGGGCAGTACCGCGCGCAGAACGGCGAGCAGCAAAACGGCAACGACGACGGTCCGTGGCTGCGCATGTTCCGCAACGCGCGCCAGTGGCTGGGTTGATTTTCACCATGCCATCTTCCCGAGAGCCGCTCCAGGAGCGCATCTTGGGCCACTACCTGCCCAAGAAGCGCATGGATAGGGCGTGACAGCCGACCTGCCCATGTGGTTTCAGATCACCTTCAAGGTGATGATTGCCGCCAGTGTGGTGGTGACGGCCTCGGTGATTGCCGAGAAGAGCGGCCCGTTTGTGGGTGGCCTCATCCTCGCCTTGCCGGTGTCAGTCGGCCCGGCCTACGTGCTGCTGGCGTTGCAGGCCAGCCCTGAGTTTATCGCGCAAAGTGCGCTGGGCAGTCTCGCCTCCAACGCGATGGTCGGTGTGTTCGTGGTGACCTACCTCGCGCTCGCGCTGCGTGTGCCGCTGGTGCTGAGTGTGGGCGTGGCGGTCGCGGCGTGGCTGACCGGCGTGGTTGCCTTGAAGCTGCTCGAACCCTCGGCCACCTGGTTGGTGTTGCTTAACGTGATTGGCTCGGCGCTGTTCATTCCCCTGTCGCGCCGCGCCTTGTCGGGTGCGCCGCCAGTGCCGCGCGTGCGCCGCTGGTACGCGCTGCCGCTGCGCGCCTTGCTGGTGGGGGCGCTGGTGGGTACCGTGCTGACCATCAGTGCGTTGATTGGCCCCACTTGGACAGGTATGGCCATGTCGTTCCCGGTCACGCTCACCAGTTCGATCCTGATCATGCAACCGGCGATCGGCGCAGCAGCCACGCGCTCGATGATGGCGAGCGTGCTGCGCGGCCTCGCGCCTTTCACGCTGTCGTTCTGGCTGATCCACGCGCTGGCGGCGACGCAGGGCGTGTGGCGCGCCCTTGGCCTGGCGCTGCTGGCTATCGTGGTGTGGATCGGTGCGCTGTATTGGCGCGGTATGCATGGGCAGTGATCTGCCGCGGTTCACCGGCCCGCCACAAACGGGTCAAGGCACGCTCGCAGGAAGGCCGCGAGAAGGCTGCGCAGTACGCGAGCGACTCGGCGATCACCACCAAGGTCAAAGCCGCGCTGCTGGCCGATAAAGGCATCCCCTCGACGGCGATCACCGTGGAGACTTACAAGGGTGTCGTGCAGTTGTCCGGCTTTGTGGACAGCGCTGACGTGATCAAACGCGCTGGCACCGTGGTGGCCAAAGTCGGCGGCGTGAAATTGGTCAAAAATTCGCTGGGCGTTAAGTGACAACCATCTTGACGCCATGCAGACCCGAATTGTCGATACAGGCGCGCAGGGTTTCAATCGCAGAGGAGCGCTGATAACTTTTGCGCCAGACCAGTGCAATGCGGCGGCTTGGCGCCGGTGCGGCAAAGGGCCGGTAGACGATCAAGTCTTTCTTGCGGGGCGGCGCGTCAGCGACGGCTGAGGCCGGCAGTACAGTGAGGCCCACGCCAGACGCCACCATGTGGCGAATGGTTTCGAGCGACGAGCCTTCGAAGGTCTTTTGGATGCCCTCGGCGCTGCTGGACGAAAAACGCATCAGCTCCGGGCACACCTGCAACACCTGGTCGCGCAGGCAATGGCCGGCCCCGAGCAGCAGCATGGTTTCTTTTTTGAGGTCGGCAGCGGCAATCGTCTTGCGCTTCGCCCACGCATGGCCGGCCGGCAGGGCCACCATGAAGGGTTCGTCATAGACCGGTTGCACCGCCAGGCCGCTGTCGTCAAAGGGAAGGGCGAGTAGCGCCACATCGATGTCACCGTTGCGCAGCATGTCGAGCAGGCGGTAAGTGAAGTTCTCTTCCAGCACCAGCGGCATCTGTGGGGCGGCCTTGATGATGTTGGGCACCAGCAGCGGCAGCAGATAGGGCGCAATGGAATAGATCACGCCCAGGCGCAGCGGCCCGGCCAGCGGGTCCTTGCCGTGCTTGGCCAATTCCTTGATCGCGGCTGCCTGCTCCAGTACACGCTGGGCCTGGGCGACGATTTCGCGGCCCACCGGCGTGACGGCAGTTTCATTGCTGGTGCGCTCGAACAGCGCGACGCCAAGTTCGTCTTCGAGCTTCTTGATCGCCACCGAGAGCGTGGGTTGGCTGACAAAGCAGGCGTCGGCCGCGCGCCCGAAATGGCGTTCACGGGCTACAGCGACGATATAGCGAAGTTCTGTCAGAGTCATAATATTAATTTAGGAAAACTATTAAAAGAGCATAGCATGCCGCGCTGCCGGCCCTCAAGCCGGGAAAACGAACGTGGCAGTGAAAATAAAAACGCCACCGCAAGGGTGGCGTTTTCCGGGCGCGGGCAGCACTACTCGATGGTGGCCTTGCTGCGCAAATCCCCGAGCATTTTGGCGAACTGGTCGCGCTGCAGCTTTTCCATGATGCGCGGCTTGGCTTCTTCGATCGATGGCAGTTGTGTATCGCGCACATCGTCGAGGCGGATGATGTGAAAGCCGAATTGCGTTTTCACCGGGGTTTGCGTGAATTCACCTTTCTTCAGTGCCGCCATTGCATTGGAAAACTCGGGCACAAAGGTAGCGGCAGTTGCCCAGTCGAGATCGCCACCGCGGTCTTTGGATCCCGGGTCTTCAGACTGTTTGGCGAAGTCTTCAAACTTGCCGTTGGCTTTGAGCTTGGTGATGATGCCCTTGGCCAAGTCTTCGGTCTTGACCAGGATGTGGCGGGCGCGGTACTCCTTGGCCCCCAACTCCTGTTTGATGCGCGCATATTCGGCGCCGACCAGTGCGTCGGTGATGGCGTTGCGTTTGAAATAATCCTGAATGTAGGCGCGCACCAAGACGTTTTGGCGCGCGAACTCCAGTTGGGTTTCGACTTCGGGTAACTTGGAGAGGCCGAGTTTGGATGCTTCCTGCATCATGATTTCGCGGTTGATCAACTCTTCCTTGATGTCCTGGCGCAGCTTTGGGCTGTCGGGCTGGTTTTGCGAAGCCATCTCTTTGAGCATGGCTTCGGCGCGTGACATGGGAATGGTGATGCCGTTGATCTTGGCGATGTTTTGCGCAAAGGTGGTGCTGCCGGCAGAGGTGAGGGCGGCGGCGAGGAGAAGCGGCAGGTGGCGATTCATGACATTTCCTGAGGGGGATGACTTGAGGGAAGGGATGGTGCAGATAGGGCGGTACGGAAATGGTGATGCAGAAATGGTTGGGCGAGGCCGCGTGCAAGAGAGATGTGGAGGGGGCATGCAGGCTGCATGCAGGCTGCATTCAGGCCTGCGTTCAGGTTTCCTCAGGGGCCAGCGCATGGAGCGCGAGCGCGTGAATCTGGTGTTGCATGAGCGAGCCGAGCGTGTCGTAGACCAGGCGGTGCCGCGCCACGCGGCTTTGGCCGGCAAAGCGCGCCGAGACGATACGCAGGGTGTAGTGCCCGCCGCCGCTCGCGGCACCGGCGTGGCCGGCATGCAGGGCGCTGTCGTCGCCGATGTCAATGGAGTCAGGCTGCAGCGCGGCGAGGCGCTCGCGTATTTGTGATTCGGTATTCGATCCGGTAGTCATGGCCCAGACCGCTTACTTGTTGTCAGACGGGGATGTTTCGGGCGCAACGTTCTGCGGCATGTGACGGTAGATGTACAGACCCTGCAAGACCATGAATGCCAGCAGCGCGCCGTACATTCCGAACACGCGGAACTTGCTCCACGCTTCAGCCGAAAGATTGAGCGCGACGTAGAGATTGACCGCGCCAATCATGAAGAAGTAGGCTACCCACATCAGGTTGAGGCGGCTCCACGCGAAGTCGGGCATCGCGAGCTTTTCGCCGAGCATCATTTTCAGGATGTTGCGTTTGAACAGTACCGCGGCGGCGAGGAACACCAGCGCGAAGCTCCAGTTGAGTACCGTGGGCTTGAGTTTGATGAACATTTCGTCATGCAGGAACAGCGTGATCGAGCCGAAGATGATGATCGCGGCAAACGTGAACGCATGCATCTTCTTGATCTTGCCGTAACGCCAGCGGCTGGCGGCAATTTGCAGCACTGCCGCACCCATCGCCAGTTTGGTGGCAAGAAAAATGTCGGCCAGGCCGAAGGCGACGAGCAAAAACGGCAGCGCCGGAACGAGGTCAATGAGGAAATCCATAGCCTCAATTGTACTAGCCGGGTGCAGCGCCGGAAGCAGCAGAGTGCTCCGGCTATCGGCCCCGGTGCACCGCCCGGCACCGCCCGGCACCGCCGGACACTGCCAGCTGCCGCCAGCCTTTGCCCGGCGCACCGGCTCAGATCAGCTCAGCGCTTGGCGAACTTCAGCGAGGCCGAGTTGATGCAATAGCGCAAGCCGGTGGGTTGCGGGCCGTCGTTGAAAACATGCCCCTGGTGGGCGGCGCATACCGCGCAATGCACTTCAACGCGGCTCATGAAAAAGCTGCGGTCGGTAGTCGTGGCGATGTTTTCGGCCACGGCCGGTTGCCAAAAACTTGGCCAGCCGGTGCCGGATTCGAATTTTTGTTTGGCGTCCCACAGCGGCGTGCCGCAGCACACGCACAGGTAAACGCCATCTTCATGATGGTCGGCATATTCGCCGCTAAAGGCGCGTTCGGTGCCGTGCTTGCGTGTCACGTCAAATTGCTGCGGGCTGAGCTGCGCTTTCCATTCCGGGTCGGTCTTGGTCAGTTTGGCGGGGGCGTCTTTGGTTTCACTCATGGCGGTGTTCCGGAAAGAAGGGAGCAGGAAAAGAAAGGACAGGAAAAGAAAGGCACTGAATCAGCGATAGCAATTTTATTGGCGCGGGCGGGATGCATCAGAGAGGAGCAAATTGCGACGAGCAAATCAGGACGCGCAAATCAGGACGAGCAAGACACCTCAAGGTGGCTGGCCCAGTCAGGCGGCAGGGCGGCGTAGCGTTCATTGTCCGGCTGTTCGTCAAACGGCGCACTAAGCAGTTTCCGCAAGGTTTCAATTTCGCTGAAGTCGCGCTCGTCGCGTGCCTTGCGGATGGCCACCTCGGCGAGGTAGTTGCGCAGCACGTATTTGGGATTGGCGCGGCTCATCGCGATAGCGCGCGCAGCGTCCACGCTGCTCTCGCTTTGCAGGCGCGCGCGGTAGCGCGCAGCCCAGGCATCAAAGCGC
>JANNCZ010000148.1:0-1969 GCA_031387185.1 Burkholderiales bacterium | reverse complement strand
CTGACCGCCAATGCCTGGGTGCACATCACGCCGCGTGGCACCATCCTGATCCAGTGTCCGACGTCTGAAATGGGCCAGGGCATCATGACTTCGCTGCCGCTGTTGCTGGCCGAAGAGCTCGATGCCGATTGGGACAGCGTGCGTGTGATCCAGGCCGGCGCATCCCCTGCGTTTCTGAACCCGGTGCACTTTCGCACCCAAGGTGTCGGCGGCAGCCGCAGCATACGCGGCTACTGGCTGCCGATGCGGCTGGCCGGCGCGCAGACACGGCGCATCCTGCTCGACAACGCGGCTACGCGCTGGGCGGTGCCGGCTGGCGAACTGACGACGGCGAGCGGCACCGTAAGCCATACGCCCTCGGGCCGTACCATGACCTATGGCGAGATTGCGGCGTTTGCGCGCGTGTCCACAGGGATCGCGCTGGTCACCGAGGCCGACCTCAAGCCCAAGTCGGCGTGGCGCCTGATCGGCCGGGATGTGCCACGCGTGGATGTGCCTTCCAAAGTCAATGGCTCGGCCATCTACGGCATCGATGTCATGCTGCCCGGCATGCTCTACGCGTCCATCCTGCGCCCGCCGGTGGCGACGTTTCCGCATCCGCAGTTCGCGCCTGATATCGGCATCGCGCCGGCGCGCATCGACGACCGCGCCGCCCTCGTCATAGAGGGGGTGCTGCGCGTGATTCCGCTGGGCCACGGCGTGGCGGTGGTCGGCAGCGACTACTGGGCGACGGTGCTCGGCAAACGTGCGCTCAAGGTCGAGTGGCAAAAAGGCCATCGGGCCGAAACGTACGACAGCGCGGCGGTGCTCAAGGATTTCGCTGCAATCGCGCGCGACACCACGCACCGCGGCCAGGTCCGCGAAACCGGCAAGGCCGATGATGCCTTCGCGCAAGCCGCATCGGTGATGAGCGCCGAATTCGCCACCGAGCACGTGTACCACGGTGCGATGGAACCGCTCAACGCCACTGCGTGGGTGCGCGACGACGAGGTGGACCTCTGGACGCCGACCCAAGGCCAGTTGTGGGCGCAGGAGGTGGCTGCCAAGGCTGGCGGCACAGTCACCGCAAAGGTGCGAGTGCACACCACCTTGCTCGGCGGCGGCTTCGGCCTCAAGACCGAGCAGTTGGTCAACGAAGAAGCGGTGCTGCTGTCACGCGCAATGCAACAGCCGGTCAAGGTGATGTGGAGCCGCGAAGATGATCTGAAAAATGGCGCCTACCGGCCGGCCACTGCGCAACGCCTTGAGGCTGCACTGGATGCCGACGGCCGCATCACCGCCTGGCGCATGCGCCTGGTGGCTGACTCGGTGACGCTGCGCGCGCGCAAACAGTCGTGGGACGCCACCAAGGGTTACGACGTGGTGGTGATGTCGGGTGCGGCGTCGACCTACAACATCCCGAACAAGCGCCACGAATACCTGCATCAGGACCGCGGCATCGCCGCCGGCTACCTCAATGCCAATGGCGCCGGCTTCACGGTGTTTGCGGTCGAATCGTTCATTGATGAAATTGCCGCCAGGCAGGGCCACGACCCGCTGGCGTTCCGGCTAGGCCTGCTCACCAACCCGCGCGCCAGGCGCGTGCTCGAAGCGGTTGCCGAGATGGCGCAATGGCAGCAAAAGCGCACCGGCCGCGGCCTCGGCCTGGCCTACTACGACGGCGGCGAGTGGAATTGCCCGTGCGCGCAAATTGCCGAAGTATCGGTAGACCGTGCTACCGGTGCGATCACCGTACACAAGATCTGGGCCGCGATCGAACCGGGTGTCGCGGTACAACCGCAGCACCTGATGCAACAGGCGCGCACCGGCATCGCCTATGGCGTGGGCATGGCGCTGCGTGAACGCATCTCGATCAAGGCGGGCGTGGTCGAGCAGTCGAATTTTGTCGATTACCTGGTGACCCGTGCCAGTGAAATGCCCGATATCGAAGTCAAGATTGTGAGCGGCTCGGACAACGTGTCCGGCGGCG
>JANNCZ010000144.1:0-6898 GCA_031387185.1 Burkholderiales bacterium | reverse complement strand
AGCGGGCACGGCGCTGTCGACATCGACCAGCGTATAGGCCATCTCGCCGCGCGACTTGTTGAGCATGTTGTGGATGTTCAGGCCGGCCTGCGCCATTGCGGTGGAAATCTGGCCGAGCATGTTGGGCACGTTGGCGTTGGCGATCGCGACGCGAAACGGCGATTCGCGCGGCATCACCACTTCAGGGAAATTGACCGTGTTGCGGACGTTGCCGTGTTCAAGGTAGTCGCGCAGCGCGTCGGCCACCATCACGGCGCAATTGTCTTCGGCCTCGCGCGTCGAGGCGCCCAGGTGCGGCAACGCGACCACACCGGCATGGCCGCGCGAGGCTGCGCTCGGAAAGTCGCTGACGTAGGCCTTCAGCTTGTGGCTCGCCAGCGCCGCCAGCACTGCGGCTTCATTGACGATGCCTTCGCGTGAAAAATTGAGCAGTATCGCGCCACTACGCATCAATTCGATGTTGCGTGCGTTCACCAGGTCGCGCGTGGCAGCCACCAGCGGCACGTGCAGGGTCACAAAATGACCGGCCTTGAGCACTTCGTCAATGCTGTGCGCACGTTTCACCGAAGCCGGGAGGCTCCACGCCGCGTCGACAGTGATGTCCGGGTCGTAGCCGTACACCTGCATGCCAAGCTTGATGGCGGCGTCCGCTACCAGGCAGCCGACCCGGCCGAGGCCGATCACGCCCAGGGTGTGGCCGGTCAGTTCAAAGCCGGCAAAATGTTTTTTTCCATCCTCCACCGCGCGGTCGAGGTCTTCGCCGGCTGCCGTCAGGCCCGCCGTGAAGCCGAGCGCCGGCGCCAGGTTGCGCGCGGCCATCAGCATGCCCGCCAGCACCAGTTCCTTGACCGCATTGGCGTTGCCGCCGGGAGCGTTGAACACCGGCACGCCGCGCGCCGAGAGCGCTTTGACCGGATTGTTGTTGGTGCCGGCGCCGGCACGGCCGACCGCGCGCACGCTCGGCGGCAGCACCATGCCGTGCATGTCGTGCGAGCGCACCAGGATCGCGTCGGGGCCGGTGATCGCCTTGCCGGCCGTGTAACGCTCATGCGGCAGCCGCTTGAGCCCGGCTGCGGAGATCTGGTTGAGCAGCAGAATCCGGAATGGCTCAGCCATGGCGCACCTCGCAGAGGCGGATTGCAGGCCCCCGGCAGCGCAACGTGCGACCCATCTTCAATCCACCTTCGCGCCGGAGCGCTTGACGATCGGAATCCACTTGGCCAGGTCATCGGCGATCACCTTGCCGAAGGCAGCCGGCGGTGCCGGGGGCGCCACGTCGAAGCCTTGCTGCGCCAGGTTGTCGCGCACGTCGGGCCGCGCCAGCACCCTGGCAATCTCGGCGTTCAGGCGGTTGGTGATGTCCGCCGGCATGCCGGCCGGGCCGACCCAGCCAAACCAGGTATTGACTTCGTAGCCCTTGACGCCTTGTTCGTCGAGCGTGGGCAGGTTGGGCAGCAGGGGCGAGCGCGTCAGGCTGGTCACCGCCAGTGCGCGCAGCTTGCCGTCGCGGATCTGGCTGATCACCGTGGGCGTGTTGAAAAAACCCATGTTCACTTCACCCGACATCACGGCCAGGATGCCTTGCGGCGCACCCTTGTACGGCACATGGACCAGGTCGGTGCCGGTCAGTTGCCCGAACAGCACGCCGGAAAGATGGTGCGAGGTGCCGCTGCCGCCGGATGAAAAATTCAGCGCACCCGGTTTGGCTTTTGCCGCATCGATCACCGCTTTGGGATCGCGCGCCGGGCTCGCGGGCGGCACCACCATGATGTTCGAGACGCCACCGGTAAGGCCGATCGGCGTCAGGTCCTTCTGGGAGTCATAGCCCGGCTTCGAATACAGCGCCTGATTGAACACCAGCGTGCCTTGCGAAGCAAAGCCGATGGTGTAGCCGTCCGGCGCCGCGCGCGCCACCTCGGCAGTGGCGATGGTGCCGCCCGCGCCGGTCTTGTTTTCGATCACCACCGGCTGCCCAAGAACTTTCGAAAGCTCGGTGCCGGCCAGGCGCGAAATGATGTCGGCGGTGCTGCCGGCTGCCAGCGGCACCAGCAGCCGGACCGGTTTGGACGGCCAGGCCTGCGCCCGGGCCCCCGGTGCGCTCGGCAGCAACGCCGCGCAGGCGAGGGCCGTGGCGAACATCAACCGCTTGCGGCGCCGGGTAGACTGGATCTCGTCAGTCATGATCAGCGCCCCTGGAAGTTGGCCTTGCGTTTTTCATTGAACGCGGCAATGCCCTCGCGCCGGTCATCGGTGTCGAGCAACTGGTAATAGGCTTCGAGTTCGAGGCGCTGCGCCGTATGCATGTCAGCCTGCAACCCGAAGTGAATCGCTTTCTTTGCCTGGCGCACCGACAGCGGCGCGCAGTCGGCGATGCGTTGCGCGGCGGTCGTCGCGTCTTTCACCACGTCGCCTGGCGCGCACAGTTGGTTGACCATGCCCCATTCGTGCGCTTCGAGGGCGCTGAACGGGCGCGCCGACAAAATCAATTCCTTGGCGCGCCGTTCGCCCACCGCGCGTGGCAGGTTTTGCGTGCCCATGTTGCCGGGCATGATGCCGATCTTGCATTCGGTCTGCGCAAACTTTGCTTCGCGGTCGGCGTAGATGAAGTCGCAGCCGAGCGCCGCTTCGAGGCCGCCCGCATAGCAGATGCCGTTGACGGCGGCAATCCACGGCACCGGGGATTCCAGGCGCAGCATCATGCTGCGCTCGGAGATCTCGTGCTGGATGGTCCAGTCGCGAATGCTCTGGGTGTTGCGCACCTTGAGATCACCGCCAGCTGAAAACGCGCGCCCGGCGCCGGTGAGTATCACGCAACGCACCCAGTCCGGGTCAAACTCCAGACGTGTGAGGAGGTCGTGCATTTCCTCCGTCATTTTCATGTTCATGGCGTTGAGCACGCCGGGCCGGTTGAGGGTGACGAGCAATACGTGGTCGCCCACGCGTTCGGTCAACAGGGCTTCATAGGGGGTCAGTTCAAACATGGCGTCTCTTGAAGAATGGCTCTGGGAGCGGTTGATGGAAGGGATGCTGTGAAGAATGGCGGTGGGAGCGGGTTTGCGGGTCAGGCCGGCGGCGAAAAATCAAGTTGCGGAGGGGTGGTGCTGGCGCGCGGCACCCGACGCAATCATCGCGGCGATCTCGGCGTTGCCATAGCCCGCTTCACGCAGGATGATTTCAGTGTGTTCGCCCAAATGCGCTGCGGGCAGCCAGTCGGTACGAGCGCCGTCCGTCAAGGTGTTGGCAGGCTTGAGGTCATAGATCAGCCCTTCGGTCGGGTGCTCCCGCTGCTGGATGAATCCCACGTCGGCGAGATGCGGATCATCGATCAGCGATTCGAGCGTGTGATAAGGCGCGGCGGGGATGTCGTGCCTGTCGCAGTAGTCGAGCCACCACGCAGTGCTGTGCTGCTTCATGCCCTCGGCGCGCAGTGCGAAATAGGCGCGCGTGTTGGCGAAGCGCGCCGCCACCGTGCAAAAGCGTGCGTCGGTTTTCAGCTCTGGCTGGCCGATGGCGTCGAACAGCGGGAACACCTGTGCATTGGTGTTGGCCGAGAGCGAAAAATAGCCGTCCGACGTTTTGGCCGGCGTGTAGTACTCGCTGATGAGGCGCGGGTCGCCCGGCTCACCTGGCGTTGCGCCCTCAGCCGGCACATAGGTGCGGTTATAGAAGTGCTCGGTCAACACCTGCGTCGCCATGTTTTCAAACATCGGTACTTCGATTGACTGACCCTTGCCAGTGCGCTCGCGTTTGAACAGCGCCATCGCAATCATTTGCACGGCAATCAAACCGCCAGTGCGGTCGGCCAGCACATACGGTACGAAGCGCGGCTCGCCATGCGCCTTGGCGATCAGCCCGGCCACACCGGCCGAGCCTTGCACGACCGGGTCGTAAGCAGCCTTCTTCGCGTAGCGCCCTTTTTGCCCGAAGCCGAACATGCCGCAGTACACGATGTCGGGCTTGATCGCGCGCACTTCATCGTACGAGAGCTGCATGCGCGCCATTGAGTCCGGCCGCACGTTCCAGGTCATCACGTCGGCGTCTTTGAGCAGACGCAACAGGGCGGCGTGGCCTGCCGGGGTTTTGAGATTGAGGCAGATCGCGCGCTTGTTGCGATTGAGGTGCAGAAACTTCGGCGCCATGCCCGGCGTCTTGCCGCGCCCGCCGAGGAAACGGCCCACATCGCCTTCCGGGCTTTCGACCTTGATGACTTCAGCGCCGTGATCGGCGAGGATTTGCGTACACAGCGGGCCGATCACCACCGAAGTGAGGTCGATGACCTTGATGCCTTCGAGCATGCCGCCGCTCATGGGATGGCTTTCCAGGTGATTCCATTCATTGCATGTTTCCCTAGTGTTGAGGGGGGATGGTGCAGTTTGGCTGCTGAAACAGGCGCTCGGCTTACTCAGGCTCCATGCCGGCCGCGCGAGTCACGCGCGCCCACATGGCGGTATCCGTGGCCTGCAGGCGCGCGAACTCGGCCGGAGACGAGAGCATCACTTCGCCGCCGGTGGCCTCGTGGCTGGCCGTATCGGCGCGCACCGCAGCATGCATCAGTGTGTTGAGGCGGTTGATGATCTCGGGCGGTGTCTTGGCCGGCGCATACGCGCCGACCCAATTGGCCACAACGTAGTCGGGGTAGCCCGCCTCAATCATGGTCGGGATGTTGGGCGCGACCGCGAGGCGTGTTTTGCCGGTCACGGCCAGCGCCTTGAGCTTGCCGCCCAGCACCTGCGGCATGGCGGTGCGCAGGTCGCTGAAGATCATGCTGATCTGCCCGCCCATCAGGTCGGTGATGGCTTGCGGCGCGCCCTTGTAAGGCACATGCAGCAGATCCACGCCGGCCATCATCTTGAACATTTCACCGCCAATGCGTGAGGGGGCATTGCCGCTGGCGAAGCTGTATTTGGCGGGTTGCGACTTGGCCAGTTTGGCAAGCTCTGCCACGCTGCTGGCGGGAAAGTTCGGCGCGACGACCAGAACAAAGGCGTTGTTCGAGAGCGGCGTGATCGGCACGAAATCTTTCACCGGGTCATAGGGCAGCTTCTTGTAGAGCGCCGGATTGGCGGCGTGCGTGGTGCCGGTGGTGATGAGTACGGTGTAGCCGTCGGGTGCGGCCTTGGCCGCGGCTTCAGCGGCGATGAAGCCGCTCGCGCCGCCGCGATTGTCGATGACGATCGACTGGCCGGTGGCTTTGCCCATCTGCTGGCCCACCAGGCGCGCCACCTGATCGGTCGCGCTGCCGGCCGGAAACGCGACGATGAAGCGCACCGCCTTGTTGGGATAGTCGGTGACCTGCGCACCGGCCGGTTGCACTGCGGCGGCGCACAGGGACAGAGTGCCAAGGGCGGCGAGCAGGTTGCGGCGTGACGGCATGGGCGGGTTCTTTCGGTGAATGAGGCGCGGCGTTGTTGCAAGCGACGCGCCGGGTTCGTGTACGCACGCAGTCTTTGCGAAGCAGGCATTGTGAGGTACGCTTTGCAACTTCATAGCATAGCAGCGCACGAGGAGAATCAGATGAACGGCCTGCCCAAGTCGATCCGCATCAACGAAGAAGGCCCGCGCGAGGGCTTTCAGTTTGAGAAGGGGCCGATTGCCACCGCGCGCAAGATCGAGTTGATCGACGCGCTCTCGCAGACTGGTCTTAAACAAATTCAGGTGGTGTCGTTCGTGCCGCCGCAGAACGTGCCGGGCATGGCCGACGCGAGCGACGTGGTGGCAGGGTTCACCCCCAACCCTGACGTCGATTACGTCGCGCTCTGGCTCAACGAGCGCGGCCTGCAACGCGCGATGGGCCACGATGACAAGCTGCTGATCTTCGGCTCCATCGGCCTCACTTGTTCCGCGCCGTTTCTCGCCCGCAACCAGAAGCGCACGATGGCGGAAAACGTCGAAGCGCAACGCTCGATCATGAAGATGTATCGCGCCAACGGCGTGGCGGTCAAACGCGGCTCACTGATGGCCGCGTTCGGCTGCAATTTCGCCGGCGACATTGCGCCGTCTCTGGTCGCGGACATGGTCGGCCAGATGCTTGATCTCGCTGCCGAGTCCGGTGAATCGCTCGAATACCTGTCGCTCGCCGACACCATGGCCTGGGCCACGCCGCTGTCGATCCAGCGCGTCGTCGGTGCAGTGCGCGAGCGTTATCCAAGTCTGCGCCTCTCGCTGCACCTGCACGACACACGCGGCATGGGCATCGCCAATGCCTTCGCTGGTCTGCAGATGGGTGTCGATATGTACGACGCTGCCGTGGCGGGCCTCGGCGGCTGCCCGTTCGCCGCGCACAAGGGTGCAGCCGGCAACGTGTGCACAGAAGACCTGGTCTTCATGTGCGACGAAATGGGCATTGAGACCGGCATTGACCTCGAAGCCCTAATGCGCGCCGCCTGCGTCGCCGAAGATGTCGTGGGCCATCCGCTGCCGGGTTCAGTGAAGTCGGGCGGCAGCCTTAAGGCACTGCGCGAGAAAGTGCGGCTTCAGTGAGGTCTGTACTGAGCAATAAAGGGGTCCAATAAAGGCAATAAAGGGGTCCAATAAAGGGGTCAGACCCCTTTATTTTTGACTCGTCGCGTAAAAATGGGGTCTGACCCCTTTTATCTCTGTTCGACTTTTCCGTCTCCCTCTCCGCCAACGCATCCAATCACACGACCATGACGACACGCAACAAACCCAACCTGCTGGTGATCCTGATTGACGACCTGCGCTACGACGAATTTGGTGCCGGCGGCCATCCGTACATGCAGACGCCGCATATCGACCGTCTCGCACGCGAAGGCGCTTTGTTCGAGCGCGCCTTTCACACCACGCCGATCTGCTCACCGAATCGCGCGTCGATTGTGACGGGCCAATACGCCAGCCGCCACGGCATCATCGACAACGTGGCGCGCGACGCGATGAGCCA
>JANNCZ010000115.1:0-8102 GCA_031387185.1 Burkholderiales bacterium | reverse complement strand
GCCCCACTTGGGACGACTTTTGACGGCTTCAAGACTTCCGTCAAGTCCTGCATAATCGGCCGGTTAGAAGGAATGAGGAGATAGCAAATCCATATTTGCTTCAACGCTAGGCCACATGTAGAGCACTCTCGATAGGCTTCCAGTTGTTCTTTCGTGCCTTGTCGTCCTCTGTGAAAGACGCTTCATCGAACCAGCGGAAGCCCACTTCTTTCTTGGCCGTTCCGTCTTTCTTTGGCTTCGCCATGTACGCGGCGTAAACAGCCTGGACTCGCTTGGCTAGCTCCGCGTACTGATACACGTAGAAGTCAGGAAGGCTACTTTCGTGGAGATTGACGAGAACAACGAACAGGCCTTTCGGGTGGGCCTCGGACGCCATTCCGGACGATTATGCAGGACTTGACGGAAGTCTTGAAGCCGTCAAAAGTCGTCCCAAGTGGGGCGACATGATGCACCTACTTCCCCATTATTTCGCTTTCGGAATTGGCTTTGGGCCAATGAGTATTGTTGCTTCGGCTTTAGAGTCGTCAAAGCCACCCAAAACCATCTTGACCTCGAATCCAGGAATAGATTCCGGATTGTATGTAACCGTCAAATTTGACTTAGTGCCGAATGCGTTGGCCAACTTGTGTGCCAGTGCTTTATCTTTGCCGACGGTATGCAAGCCCACCGCTATTCCGCTCATTGGTTGTTGTGTAAGTAAACCCTCAATCACGTTTACTTTCGCCTCCTTGAGCATTTCAATAAGCTCTAAGCCGAGAGAAACCGACTCTGCGTCCATTGTGTATGAGACGACTGAGACTGTTCGGCCTGAAAGACTTTTAAATTCACTTAAGAGACTGGCTTTCTGGTTAGGTGCAATTCGACGCGGAGATACTGTTTCCTCTAATTGCAATCGCGCCGTGCGTTCTTTTTCTAGCGTGGATTGCAATTCAAGATTATTCTTTTCAAGAATGTTGGCCCGCTCATTCGTAGCGGCTGCGCTTTCATTTGCCTTTGCTGCATCCGCCTTAGCTGTTTCTCCGGTTGCCTTTGCTTCTTCCAATCGCATATTGGTCGCTGATATTTTTTCGTCCGCCTCTTTTTGCAAACGGTCCGCCACTTCGTACCCTGAAAATCCCGCAATAAATGCAGCTATGACGCCCAATCCACCAAGAACTAGAGCCGCGAATGTCATGTAATGAAAGCATGACTCAAGAAAAAGAGTCGAGAAACCTCCCATGAATCTGCTCCTATTCGCGGCTATTTTTTTCGTAACTTGCATCTGGATATTTATTGCTGGTTTTCTTTACATCCACACGAAGAAGCATGAAAAAAGGTTGGAAGATATAAAGCGCTTAGATGCTTGATCAGCAAGCCCGAATAGCAGTCTGGAAAATGTTTGCGTTGTTGCGATTGTTGTAGCGGAACTCGAACTCGTTGACGTAGAGCGGCAAATATTTGCGCGAAACCTTATGGAACGTACCGATGATGCCACGCTTCACGATGCTCCAAAAACCTTCGATGGTGTTGGTGTGAACTGCACCGAACACATACCGCAACGGCATTCCGAGCTAATGCGCTCGCTTTTCTTAACTCATTTGTACAGGTGCAAATAAAACCACGAACCTCGCACTCGCCGCTGCCATGCCCGCGTAGCACATGTGCCAATCCTACGTCAACGCCGGAACAGACGCATCCCCAAAATTGATGATGCGCATTCTGACAAGCGTTTGACGCATATCGCGAAAACCGTTGTCAGGCAAGGGTTCGGACGGCCGATGACCTGAAACCCTTGGTAATGGGAGCGTTTCTTCAGACTTCAGGCCTGGAGCAGCAACTTGGCCAGTTCCTGCGGCGCACTCACCATCGCATCGTGCCCGGTCTCGATCGTGAGGTATTTCCATCCGGCATCAGCCTTGACGCGCTCCTTGGTGCCGTTGAAATCCGAATAGAAGGGCTTGATGCAGTCGATGTAGGTGCGCGGCAGGAGCTTGATGCCGCGTCCTGCGGCGAGGTTGGGCAGGCGCTGGGTTGAGAGGTAGCAGCCGTAGGGGTGCGGGCGCAGGCGGCGTTGCACCCAGGCGATGTCGTCGGGGTTGGCCAGGCCGAAGGCTGCGGCGTCGGGGCAGGGTATCGTGAGGCCGCCGGAGTCCTTTGCGGCCTTGTTGCGCGCTGCGATCTGTTCGGGCTTGTTGGAGGAGAACCAGCCATCGCCGTCGTTCGGCACCGAGCCGTCGAGGTAGACCAGGCGGCCGATGCGGCCGGCGCCGCCGAGCCGGTCGGCCGCCCAGGTGATGATCGGGCAGCCGTAGGAGTGACCCACCAGCACCACGTCTTTGAGTTCATAGGTTTCGAGATAGCTCACCACGTCTTCGACGTGGGTCTCGAGGGTGATCTGTTTCGAGGCCAGGTGCGCGTGTTCACCCATGCCGGCCAGCGTGGGCGTGTGGACTTCGTGGCCGGCCGCGCGCAGCAGGGGGGCGACGCGGCTCCAGCACCAGCCGCCGTGCCAGGCGCCGTGGATCAATACAAAAGTGCTCATGGGGTTTTCTCCTCGATTAAAGGGCGCGTCACGTCTTGCTTCCGTTCATGGCCTTTTGCCTTCCAGCCGACGCGCGCCTGTGTCCGCCAACAGCAATTTCATTTGCCCGATGGCGCCAGTGGCCTCGATCCAGCGTTTGGGTGTCAGGGTGAAGCTGTTCAGATCCGCCTGCATCCTAATCCCGTCGAATTCGACGGGATTAAAAACGAGGTTGTTGAGTTCACGTCGATCCTGGCCATGTTCTATCTCCCACCAGTGTGGCCTGAGTGCTCACACATGCGCTCCCAACACGAAGCGCGCTTTTTCGATACGTAGCATCTGGTAGGGCGTCATGAACCGCACGCTCAAACCCACGCAGGCATTTGGTATTTTGATCCGCCCTGGCGAGTTTGCAGGAACCTCGTGGGTCACCACCACGTGATTGCCGCCTAGCGCATGGGCGAGCAGATAGAAGTCAGCGGCCTGCAGAAAAGTGTTGATGGCGGCCGGTGTGTATTGCTGCCCGGTGGCCCATGTGCTGACCTGGGTGAACTGCGGTGCCAGCGTCGGTGGCGTGCGCCGAAAGAGCGCTTGGCCGTGCTTTCTGGCCCAGTCTGACAACTCGTCCTGACCGGCTTCGATTTCATCGGCGACCTTGTCGATGCTGAACACCGAGCCCGTATTGCACTTGTGCGCCAGCCACTCCCAAAATGCCGGGCAGAAATCCAGGCCGTAGTGCAGGTTCTTTGCGCGAATGAACACATCGGCGTCCAGCAGATAGCTCACGCCGTTACTCCCAGCTCGCGTGCCGCTTCATAGAAGGTGGCCGTCTTGCGCATACCCAGCATACGAAAAGCTTCGGGGAACGAGGTCAAGCCCTCCAATGTGCTCGACACGATGGCGCGGGCAAAGCGCTTGCTGGCGCGTGCGCCCAAAGACCGGTAGAAGTCGCCGCCACTGCTGCTGCGTTCCTTCAGCGTACGCAGCCGCTCTTGTTCCTCCCGGTAGAACTGCCACAGCGCGGTCTGATTGATGGTGCCCGCGTCGAACAGGCGGCGCAATGCAACCAGCGTGCTGACCTTGAACTCGCGTGCCAGTCGCTGGATCTCGTCCGGAATTGGAGCATTGCGCTGGTGCGCCGCTCGCAGTTCCTCCAAGGGCATCAGCAGTTCCGCAGCCACCTGGTTGCACCAGCGCTCAGTTTGCTGCTCGGGCACCTGGCCCGCCTGCGTGTCCGACACGCCTGTTGCGCCAAGCCACACATGGGCCAGCTCGTGCGCCAGTGTGAACATTTGCGCGGCCTTGCTGTCGGCGCCGTTCAAGAAAATCAGCGGAGCAAGGCTGTCCGCAAGCGCAAAGCCGCGAAACTCGCCCACGTCCAGCTTGCGGTGGCTGTTGCTGCCGACCACGGAACTCGCCATCACCATTACCCCGGTGTCTTCGGCCGCGGCGATCAACTGGCGCAGTGCATCCGTCCAGGTCGGTAACTGGCGGCGCGCTTCGGTGGAAAGGCCCAGCGTTTCGCGCAGGCGTTGCGCCACCGCCTGCGGCGCTTCCTGCAGGTTGGCACTGCCGACGAAGGGCAAGGCCGGCAAGCCGTGCATGCGGGCATGGTCGCGATACCAATCCTGCCGCTGCTGGCACAGGTAGAGGGTGTCCAGCAGATCGCTGCTGGGTTCGGTGAGCGCTTCGTCGCGCAAGGTGCGAAAGTCCGGCACCGGTAGTTCTAGCGCGGGCGGCTGGGGCAGGAAGAAGTAGCCGATGGCTGTGTGCGTAAGGCGCGCGAAATTTTCCAGTTGCTTGAGGGTGGGCTCGGCCTCGCCACTGAGCCACAACGGCCACTTGTGAAAGCGCGCCGCCAAGGCGTCATCGTCGAGGCGCGCGCGTTGCGCGGCCCAGCGGAGCACCGGTACGGAAGCAGCGATGGTCGTCATGCCTCCTCCTCTTCGGTAGGTTCCGTAGGTAGTGTGAGCGCACCGCGCATAAACCCGGCGGCCAGATCGCCCGCGGTCATCGGCGCATAGGTCTTGGCCGGTGTGAATATCTCGTGCTTGCCCAGGTGGACAAACAGCGAGCCTTCTGCGCTGAAGGCCGATGCGCCGGTGAGAACGTCGAAGCGAAAGTCGCGCCGCTGGAATTTGCCTTTGCCGAGATAGCCCCATTCAGCAAAGGTGATCGGCTGGCCACCACTGTCACGCATGGTCAACGCGTCGCCTAGCACGAGATTTTGAGAGAGCACATGGTGGGCGGCACGATACAGGTCGTCCGGCTCTTCGAGATTCAAGTAGCCAGCGAGAATTTCCAGCATGTTCGCGCGGCACTCCTCAATATTGTCCGCGAGCAGCTCGATGCCGTAGATGCACATCAGCGCGAGGAGCGCGTAGTGCTGCTTCTCAAAATCGGACTTTCCGAACTTGCGTTCGACGGCGGCAAGCTTGCGTTGTAGAACCCGGACAAGGAAATTGCCGCTTCCGCACGCCGGCTCGAGGAAGCGCGCGTCAATCCGCTCGGACTCCTCCTTGACCAAGTCGAGCATGGCCTCGACCATCCATGCCGGAGTGAAGACTTCTCCATGATCGGCAACGCGTTGTTTGGACTTGATCAGATTCATGGGAACCGTACTGGAAAGTCGGGGCCCCACCCGGATTGCTCGGAGTATGTGGTCATATGTGCTCTAGCGTAATGCAATGTAGACGGCAAGCACGACTGTCTAATTTCTGCGAGCTCCGTCCGGTATGTGTGACATTCTCTCCTGAGGCTTGGGTCCGGCATTCGCGTTCCGCCGAGGCATTCGCACTTTTATACCCATTTATACTGATAAAACCACAAACCCCGCCCGCACTCGCCGGATGCCCGCGCGTCACATGTGCCAATCCTACGTCAACTCTGATCTGAATGCTTGGTTTCACTGCGCAGCAAGTAGCTGTGCTAAGAAAGCCACTGTTCAAAAAAAGTTTTTCTGCCAACGCATTCGCGGCACAATAGCGGCTGGAGTCAATTGTCATGACAACTGAAACGACTATCGATCTGCCCTCGCTTCGCTTTGACGGCGAGCGTTTTGCCGGAAATGCCCTTGAAAACGTGCAGCCTATCTGGGAACAATTGGCGGCACTTGGAGAATCTGCTCCAGAGGGCACTTGGGACAACGTGCCGACGGACCTCTCGACGCGGATTGATGATCTGATTTACCGGCGCACACAAGACGCGGGATGAGAACCGTATTTGCGGATACGGGTTACTAGATGCGCGCTGCGGAACACGCAATCCGCATGATCCGATACCGGCGACCAAATTGGCCACGGCCAATTATTGCAAGGTGTGCGGGCCGTCATCCGACGCCGGCAGCAGGTCCGTAAATCGCCCTTTGGACTCTGTGTAAAAGCGGAATTCCGGTTGCCCAAAGGTGCGTTTTTTCTTGCTGTAGCCCTTGGGCTTGATCGGCATTTGCGCCACCCACATGCCATGCCGGGTCTCCAGCGACATGGAGACGACGTCGATCGCGTAAGGGCTGTTGCCAATCGAGCCGTATTTCTCCATTATTTTGTCGAGCTGGTGTAGCTTGTCGGGCCGCAAACTCCAGGCCTCCATGACCACGAAAACAAAGTCCGCTTCGATTGACGCTGCCGCGCGTTTGATGGCGCCGGCAGATTCGTCTTTGGTTTCAAGCGAACCGGAATTCAACATCACCGGTGCGGTTTGCCGGGTGGTCAGATTGCCGGGGAATGCCACAGGCACCAGCAACTCCCCATTTTCCAGGAAGCCACGCGCCGAGGCGATCAGCGGCAGGATGATGTCGAGGTAGGCTTGGGGCGGATCACTGATCGGAGCCTCGGGCAGCATCAGGTTGTCATGCCTTTCACAATCGCATATTCGCGGTCCAGGCCGCTTCCGGTATTGACCCCGGCGTTGAACATCTTCATGCCGACATGCATGTACGAAAGCAGCTGCAGACCGGTAAATTCACCTTCAAGGGTTTTTAGCCGGTAGCGCCTGGTCGGATCGTTGACCGCGAGGCCTTGTTCTCCAAGGTGCGCGATCTCAAGCACGATCTGGCCTATCAGGTCCTGTGGTTGGGTGGAAAACTGCTGCATTGCCAAGGTCATGTATTCCACCGCATCAAAGCGGATGCCATCACTTACGGCACCACGCAGATCATCGCGGGCTTTTTGATTCAGAAACGCCTTGGCCTTCTCGGCAAAGTCAGTGTCGGGAAATTGTTTGGCGACCTGCCGGTAGACTCCATGCGCTTCCTTCCGGTGGTCACCGCCGATTTCGTCAAGGCACTGCGCGAGCCCCATTAGGGCGGCGGGGTTGTCCGGCGCCGAAGAAACGGCTTGGCGGTAAAACGGCAACGCTTCAGCCGGTTTTCCGGAGCGGGCAATCGTCGCTGCCAAATTTTGGTTGATCAGCGGATTGCCGGGTTGGGTTTTCGCTGCGGATCGAAGGCAGGTTTCGGCTTCGTCGAAGCGTCCAAGCTTTGACAACGAAACGCCGAGGGCAATGGCGGCGTTGGTGTATTCGGGGTCGAGATGCAGGCATCGTTTGAGTGGCGCCAGCGAATCCTCGACCCGTCCGAGTTCAGAGAGGGCCACGCCGAAGTTGTAGGCGATATCGGCGTCGTCCACCATGCCATACATGGCTTCCAGGCCGGGCAGGGCGTCTTCGATGAAGCCGGCATGCAGGAGACCCAGCAGATATTCCTTGGGGGCGATGCCGGCTTCGGGAACGGCGATCACACGCACCATGCCGTCTACGACCGTCACTGCCGCAGTCCAGCCTTTGACCGCATACCCGAGGGAAATGGTGGTGATGACCTCCTGCGCGTGCGCATCCTGCGACACGGCGTTACCGGGGAAATCGGCGAGAGCTTTCTGGTAAATCTCGGGGGCTTGAGGGCTGGGCATTGGTTTTTGAACTCTTGAATCTGGTTATTTTGGCAGTAATCCGGACGCGTGTTGTTCGGTGTGTCAGCGCAGCGCACGATCGTGGTCTTCAATGAAAAACACCCGCTCAATCTTGCGAATCGAGCGGGTGTTGAGAAAAGCCAGTCGGGAAATATAGGGTGAACTGAATCACCACACGGCGCGGGGCCGAATTTTGTCTCCCGAATGCGCTTAGTTTAACTCACGTCTGACTGAATTATCAATTTTCTGTGTAACGTATGGCCTGAAACCCTTGGTGCATGCGTCTCACAGCCATGCATGCTACGTAGACCCTCTCCCACAGCCATTGTCCAGCCACCCACCCAATTTAATTTTCCCGCATTTCCCCTTTACCGCCCCACCCGATACGCCCCAACATCTGCTCCAACGCGGGGAAAGCTCAGGCCTGGAGCAGCAGCTTGGCCAGTTCCTGCGGCGCACTCACCATGGCGTCGTGCCCGGTCTCGATCGTGAGGTATTTCCATCCGGCGTCGGCCTTGACGCGCTCCTTGGTGCCGTTGAAATCCGAATAGAAGGGCTTGATGCAGTCGATGTAGGTGCGCGGCAGTAGCTTGATGCCGCGTCCTGCGGCGAGGTTGGGCAGGCGCTGGGTTGAGAGGTAGCAGCCGTAGGGGTGCGGGCGCAGGCGGCGTTGCACCCAGGCGATGTCGTCGGGGTTG
>JANNCZ010000087.1:0-2962 GCA_031387185.1 Burkholderiales bacterium | reverse complement strand
GCCTCGCGGCAGGAGATCGAAGACCTGATCGATCTGGAGAAATACTACGAGATCGAGCGCCAGACCGTCGAGGCGCGCCAGCCCGCCGACCAGGTGACGCAGTAAGCGGAGCGCGGGAATGACCATGCGGCAGCCCGATATTCCCGCGCCAGTCACGCCCACGCGCCGCCCGCGCGTGCGCTTTCCCACCGGGGCGACCGACTGCCACGCCCACGTGTTCGGCCCGCAGGCGCACTATCCGCTTCTGCCCGCCACGCATTTCGTGCCGCATGAATGTCCCTGGCCGCCTTACGCAGCGATGCTGCGCGCCATCGGCTGCGGGCGCGCGGTGCTGGTGCAGCCCAGCGTGTACGGCACCGATAATTCGGTCATCGAAGACACGCTCAAAAGCGCTGACATGCCGTTGCGCGCGATTGCAGTAGTCGCTCCCGAAGTCAGTGACAAGGAACTGGAGCGGCTGCACGGCTTGGGCTTTCGCGGCATCCGCATCAATACCGCCTCGGCCACAGGTGGCCTGCGCCTGGAACATGCGCACGCGTTAGCCCAACGCATCAAGCCGCTCGGCTGGCACCTGCAGATCTACGCCAACTTTCGCCAACAGCCCGAGGTTGAAACCGTGCTGGCCGCACTGCCGGTGCCGGTTGTCATCGACCACTTCGGCCGGATTCGCGCCGCAGCGGGCACCGCTGCCCCCGCCTTCCAGGCCGTGCTGCGCCTGCTGCGCCGCGACCATTGCCACGCAAAATTGATCGGCCCCTACTTCATTTCGGACCAGTTTCCGGGTTACGCGGATATTCGCCCCTTTGCCGAGGCAATGGTGGAAGCCGCGCCACAGCGGGTGGTATGGGGCACCGATTGGCCACACGCCAGCGCGCGCGAAAAAATGCAGGACGACGGCGACCTCGCCGACCTGCTCGGTGACTGGGTGCAAGACGAAAGCCTGCGGCACCAGATTCTGGTGGACAACCCGCAGCGGCTCTACGGGTTCGATCTGAAGTGAGCCTTTAATGCGGGAGACAAACATGGCTGGCTACAAAATGATACAGAGCGCGATACTGGGCGCGATGGCGCTATCGGCCGGCCTGAGCGGAATTTCGCCGGCAACCGCGCAGGTCTACCCGGCCAAAGCAGTGCGCTTGGTGGTGGGGTTCGCACCCGGTGGCGGCACCGACATCATTGCGCGCCTGCTGGCGCAAAAGCTTTCCATTTCACTCGGCCAGCAATTCGTGGTGGAGAACCGGGCCGGTGCCACCGGAATGATTGGCGCCAAGCACGTCGCCACTTCGCCCGCCGACGGCCACACCCTGCTGATGGGCCATGTGAATTCGCAAGCGATTGCCCCGGCGCTGATGGACAAGCCCCTGTACGACTCTGTCAAGGACTTCGCACCCATCACCTACATCGGCTATGTGCCCAACGTGCTGGTGGTCAACCCGGCGCTGCCCGCGAAGTCGGTTGCCGAGCTGATCGTGCTGGCCAAGTCGCGCCCCCAGGGCCTGTCCTTCGCCTCGCCCGGCGTGGGCAGCACCAATCATCTGGCGGGCGAGATGCTCAAGCTCGACTCCGGCGCACCCCTTGTACACGTGCCCTACAAGGGCAGCGCGCCCGCCATCGTCGACCTGCTCGGTGGCCAGGTGGACATGAATTTCGACGCCATGTCGTCAGCCATCCAGTACCTCAAGGCGAACCGCATGCGCGCACTCGCAGTCACCACCCCAGAGCGCGACCCCGACCTGCCCGACGTACCCACCATGGCCGAACTGGGCTTCAAGAGTTTTGCCATCACCAACTGGTACGGCATCGTCGCTCCGGCCAATACGCCCACGCCCATCGTCGAAAAACTGCACGGCGAACTCGCGAAAGTATTGCAGATGCCCGATGTCACCCGCCAGCTCGCGGAACTGGGCGTGCGGCGCGAGCAGATGAGCCCGGAGCAGTTCGCGCAGTTCATCCGCAGCGAAGATGCGAAGTATCGCGACATTGCCAAGCGCACCGGCGTGCGGATGGAATGAGCCGCACGCAAGGCGCCTGGCAATCGTGTGACTCCGAAAGTGGCCCCATCAAGCTTTCCGCCTCCTCACCCCAACCGACGACACCCGCCCATGAAAACCGCAGCCCCTGCTCCTGTCGGTGAGCCCACCCGCAAGAGCCTGATCGACGCCTTGCTCCTGAAGCTGCCCGGCACAGTCGGGAAGAAAATGAACGGGCTGGACGCCTATTTCGTCGGCGACAAGATGTTCGCCTGCATCAGCGGCGAGGGCATCGGCCTGCGCCTGCCGACCAAGACCGCTGACGAATTGCAATTCTCGCGCGCCAACGTCAGCCACTTCAACCCGGGCGGCGTGACCGGCACCAGAGAGTGGATCCAGATCAACCGCGCTGATGCGGCCGAGTATGTGCAGGACCTCGAACTGTTCCAGGCCTCGCACGCGTTCGTGAAGGCAGCACGCAGCCGCTAACGCTACTTCAGGTGCGCCCGCGGTGTCGACAACAATCGCTTCAGACCTGCGTAGCGCCCTTCGCCGGCATCCACCAGCCCGCCCTGAGGGCCGCCACGCTAGGTCCCGGCGCTGGCGTCGCGCGCTATCTTTTGCTTGAGCATGGTTGCCGCCAGCGTGTAGCCGCCGCCGAGGCCGTCAACAAAGTGGATGTGCTGGTCGCGCCGGTCGCGCACGTAGCAAGACATCACGCTGGCAGCGCAAATCTGCAAGCCAAAGCGGATGTCGCCCTGGTCTTCCAGGGTGCGCAGCGCCTTGGTGAGCGCTTCGCGCTGCGCCGCTGTGCCGGACATGACGGTATTGACGCGCCCGTCGATCATCAAGGTATCGGACAACTGCACGATCCTCTCCAGATAGTGGGCGCCGTCTTTGCTCAAAGCGAAATAGAGCGGACCGATCAAGGTACGAAACCACTGCTCAAGCAAATAACCCAACCGGAACCGGCCCAGTTTGGCGCGCATTTC
>JANNCZ010000047.1:0-4455 GCA_031387185.1 Burkholderiales bacterium | reverse complement strand
GAATTGTTTGCGTGATGTGATCACGTCAAGGATTTGCTGACCACCTCAAACGTATCCTTGGACAGTCCGGCCTGCCCGGCCACACGGTCGAGTGCCGCATGCAGCAGGGCACGCCGGCCGGGCTCCAGTTTTTTCCACTGCGCTGCCGCGCGCGCCAGACGCGCCGCCACTTGCGGATTGATCGCATCAATCTCGATCACACGTCCGGCCCAGAATGCATATCCGCTGCCGTCGTTCGCGTGAAAGCCGGCCGGATTGCCGTGGCAAAACGTGCCGATCAGCGCGCGCACCTTGTTCGGATTGCGCAGCGAAAACGCCTCGTGTTTCATCAGCGACTGCACGTGTGCCAGGGTAGTGGCACCGCGCGCGCCGGCCTGCAAGGCCAGCCATTTGTCCACCACCAGCGCGTCGCCTGAAAACTGCCGGTAGAACGCATCGAGCGCCGTGTTGCGCGCTGCCGCTTCAGACAGCATCAGCGCGCCAAGCGCATTCATGCGGTCGGTCATGTTGATGGCACTGTCATATTGCCGGATTGCGATCGTCAGCACGTCTGCGGCATCGAGCTCCATCAGCAAGCCAAGTGCAATCCCCTGCAACGCGCGCTTGCCTGCAAACACCGGATCAGGCCGGTACGGCCCAGCCACAGCATTGGCTTTCCATGCAGCAAGCAACTCACCCTTGCACGCGCGTGCCAGTGCGCGCCGCACAAAGACCCGTGCAGTATGGATCGCGCCCGGATCGACTTCGTGCATCTGCTCGGCGATGGTGATCTCCGAAGGCAGCGACAAGGCCTCGGCTTTGAACGCCGCATCAATCTTGCGATCGAGCAGTACTGCGCGAAATGCCTTGATGATGTTCGCGGGCACGTCAAGAACCTCTCCCGTCAAAGGCGCTCGCGGCTCCGCCGCTCCCGACGACGCTCGCGGCTCCGCCGCTCCCCGCAACGACGCTCGCGGCTCCGCCGCTCCCGATGCCACTTTGCGGGCCAATGCCGTCAAGAGGCGCATGAACAGGCGCTGTCCGGCCTCCCAGCGGTTGAATGCGTCGTCATCGTGGGCCAGCAGGAAGGCGAGATCAGCATCGCTGTAATCAAATTCAAGCGCGACTGGCGCGGAAAATTCGCGCAGCAGGGACGGCACCGGCGCCTTCGTCACGCCCTCGAACACGAAGACGTTGTCTGTACCGCTGCACAAGAGGGTAGCCTCATTGCCGTGTGCGCCGGCTTCGCCGGCCAGCTTGAGCGGGAGTGATTTGCCATCCTTGCCGAACAGGGCAAGCGTGAGGGGAATCACCAACGCCTTTTTCTCCGGCTGACCCGGGGTTGGCAGGCATGACTGACGCACACGCAAGGTGTAGGTTTTTGATGTGGCGTCGAAGCTGCCATTGACCGCGACGCGTGGTGTACCGGCCTGCGCATACCAGCGGCTGAACTGCTTGCGCTCAAACGCCGAGAGCACGCCTGCGTTGGCGCCGTCCATGGCGGCAAAGAAATCATCACAGGTCACGGCCTGCCCGTCATGCCGTTTGAAATACAAATCCATGCCGCGCCGGAAGCCCGCGCGCCCGAACATGGTCTGGACCATGCGCACTACCTCAGCGCCCTTCTCGTAGATGGTGACGGTGTAGAAGTTGCTGATCTCCATGTAGGCGTCCGGCCGCACCGGGTGTGCCATCGGCCCGGCGTCTTCGGGGAACTGCGCCGCACGCAGCACGCGCACGTCGCCAATGCGGCGCACGGCGCGGCCCGAAGTGGAAGGGGCCACTCCGTTCCCCTGTGCCGTGCCGCTCATGTCCATCGAGAATTCCTGATCGCGAAACACCGTCAGGCCTTCTTTCAAGGACAACTGAAACCAGTCACGGCAAGTGACGCGGTTACCGGTCCAGTTGTGAAAATACTCATGCGCAATCACCGACTCAATGCCGTCGTAGTCGGCGTCAGTGGCGGTCGCCGCATCGGCCAGCACGTATTTCGTGTTGAAGACGTTGAGGCCCTTGTTTTCCATCGCGCCCATGTTGAAGTCGCCGACGGCGACGATCATGTACTGGTCCAGGTCAAGCTCCAGGCCAAAGCGTTGTTCGTCCCAGCGGATCGAGCGGATCAGCGAATCCATCGCGTGCTGGGTCTTCGGCAAATCGCGCGGCTCGACGTAGATTTGCAACAGTTTCTTTTTGCCGCTGCGCGTCTTGATCGTCTCTTCAAGCTTGGCCAGATTGCCGGCCACCAGCGCAAACAGATAGGACGGCTTCGGGAAGGGGTCTGCCCAGCGCGCCAAATGCCGGCCATTATCGAGGTCACGCCGCAGCGTGCAATTGCCATTCGACAGCAGCACCGGGTATTTGGTCTTGTCGCCAATCACGGTGACGGTGTAGATGGCCATCACATCGGGCCGGTCGGGGAAGTAAGTGATCTTGCGAAAACCTTCGGCCTCGCATTGCGTGAAGAAATTGCCGTTCGAGACGTACAGACCCATCAGCGAGGTATTGGCTGCGGGCGCAATGCGCGTCGTGATGTCGAGCGTAAATTTATCCGGCAGGCCGGCAATCGACAGCGATTCGTTCGTTTGCACATACTGCGGCGCGCCCAGCGGCCGGCCATCAACGGCCACCGCGATCAATTCAAGCTGCTCGCCGTTGAGTACCAGTGGCGGTGCGGCATGGCTTCGCGCGGCGGCAGTCGCGCCAGCCGCCGCGCCGCCGCTCACGGCAGCGGCCACGCCACTGCGAGAATTGCGCCGCACGGCAATCCGTGAAGTGACCAGCGTCGCGTCCGGATCGAGTTCGAACGTCAGATCAACGGTATCGATCAGATACGCAGGGGGCGTGTAGTCAGCGAGGAAAATGGTTTGCGGCGCGGGGTTGTCCATGCTCTGGTAAATCCGGAATCAGGTGAAAGCGGATTATCCCAGCAAGGCCTTGATGCCCGCCTGCGCGATCTGCGCGTCTTCCGCTGACTTCACGCCTGATACACCGATGGCGCCCACGCACTGGCCGTCGACCATGATGGGTACGCCGCCTTCCATCATCGCGCCGCGCAATGCCGTGGCGCTGGCAGCGGAGAGAAACGAGAAGCGCCCGCCGTTGACCATGTCTTCATACACCTTGGTCTCGCGCCGTCCGAGTGCCGCCATGCGCGCCTTGGCCGGGCCGATCTCGGCGCTGGTGGGGGGCGCGTTATCGAGGCGCTCGTACCACATTAGATGGCCGCCATCATCGACGATGGCGATGCTCACGGCCCACTGGCTGGCGAGGGCTTCTGCTGCGCAAGCTGCGGCCATCTTTTGACAATCCTCACGCGTGAGGCAGGGTTTGGTTTTCATGCAGGGCTTTCAGGTCAGAGTGAAAAACTGCGTTGACTTGTTCAATCACTGCGATGACTTGTTCACGCGTATGGTCACGGGTTTCGTGAGGGCACCGCACGCCTGGCGCGCCGCGACGCAAGCCACTCGCGCACGCCAACGTACACCGCAGGCAGGCCGGGCAGAATGATCAACGCCAGAATGATCTTGGTCAGATTCTGGCTCACCCACGGAATGTTGCCAAACCAGAAGCCGGCAATCACCAGCGAGGCCACCCAGAAAATGCCGCCCGAGATATTGAACAGCGCGAAGCGCGAATAGGTCATCTTCGCCGCACCTGCGACGAACGGTGCAAAGGTGCGCAGAAATGGCAGGAAGCGCGCGATCACGATGGTCTTGCCGCCATGCCGCTCGTAAAACGCATGGGTCTTGTCAAACAGGCGCTTGTTGAACCAGCGCGAGTCTTCCCACGAAAACACCTTGGCGCCAAAATAGCGGCCCACCGCATAGTTGACGGCGTCGCCGGCAATCGCCGCCACCGACAGCAGCACGATGATGAGACCCACTTCCATGTCGCCGCGCGCCGCAAACGCGCCCGCCACAAACAGCAGCGAGTCACCCGGCAAAAACGGCATCACCACCAGACCGGTCTCGACAAAAATAATCGCAAACAGAATGCCGTAAATCCACACGCCGTAGTCGCGGATCAAGTCCGCGAGATGGGCGTCGATGTGGAGGATGAAATCGACCAGTGCAAGAATGATGTCCATGCCGTTCGCGCCCGCGGCGCGCTGTTTGTCAGAGCGGGCGCATGATACCCGACCGCTATAATTTGCCCGATGTTCGCAGGCTCTATGACCGCCGTCTCTTCACCCGCGTTGCCCGCTGATGAACCGGCGGCCGTACGCGTGAAGCATGCGGCGATCCGCCTGCTCCCCGATCAGCTCATCAGCCAGATCGCCGCGGGCGAAGTGGTCGAGCGTCCTGCTGCGGCCCTCAAGGAATTGCTGGAAAACGCGCTGGATGCCGGCGCCACCGCGATTGACATCAAGCTCGAAGCCGGCGGTGTCAAGTTGATACGCGTCGCGGATGACGGCGGCGGCATTGCGCGGGACGAGTTGGGGTTCGCGCTCACACGGCATGCCACCTCAAAGATTGC
>JANNCZ010000027.1:0-14525 GCA_031387185.1 Burkholderiales bacterium | reverse complement strand
AGTCACCGCTGTCGAGCATGGGCCTTGGCAAGCGAAAGCGCGTGGGGTCGCCGGTCTCGGCGAGCTTGGCCAGCGCCGGCCCGCCGGGGTAACCGAGGCCCAGCAGTTTGGCACTCTTGTCAAAGGCTTCGCCGGCGGCATCGTCAATTGACTCGCCCAGCAGTTCGTATTGGCCGACGCCCGTGACGCGCATCAACTGCGTGTGGCCACCTGACACGAGGAGTGCAACGAAGGGAAACGCGGGTGGTGCGGCCGAGAGCAGGGGTGAGAGCAAATGCCCTTCAAGATGATGCACCCCAATGGCGGGCACCCCGAGTGCGAGCGCAAGCGCATTGACGGCCGCCGCGCCGACCAAGAGGGCGCCGGCCAAGCCGGGGCCGCGCGTGAAGGCGACGGCGTCAAGATCGCGCGCCTGCAAACCCGCTTCGTTGAGCACACGGCGCGTGAGCGGCAATATACGGCGGATGTGATCGCGTGAAGCCAACTCGGGCACGACCCCACCGTAGTTTTCATGCATCGCAACCTGCGAGTGCAGGGCTTGCGCAATCAGGCCGTCGCGCGCGCGCGCGGCACCGCGCACGCTGTCGTAAAGGGCGATGCCGGTTTCATCGCAGGAGGTTTCGATACCGAGGACGAGCATGGGTGTGTGAGTCTGGCGGGTGGCAGCGGCTTGGACGCAGTGTACCCGGCGCACAATTGCATCCCCCTTTGGCATCCCCTGTGCCTCAGGCGGCATCGCAGGTTTGGCGGGGTTGCTTTCGAGCGCTGATCGAGCTGTGGTTAAGCCGCATTTAAGCGATTCACCGGATAATCCAAACCAGCCCTGCGGAGAACAAGCATGCGCATCTTGCTGGTGGAAGACGACCCGATGATCGGTGCCAGCGTGCGCACCGGTCTGCGCCAGGACGGCTTCGTGGTGGATTGGGTGGAGGACGGCGAGGCGGCAGAGACTGCCATCGCGGCGCACAGTTACGACCTGATGGTGCTCGACCAGGGCCTGCCGCGCAAAAATGGTCTCGATGTGCTCAAGACCTTGCGCAAGCAGGGCAATGACCTGCCGGTGTTGATCGCCACAGCGCGCGACGAAGTGCCGGCGCGCGTTCAGGGCCTCGACGCCGGTGCTGATGACTACCTTGTCAAGCCGTTTGATCTCGACGAACTGGCCGCGCGCATCCGTGCGCTGCTGCGGCGCCGCTCCGGGCGCGCCGAGCCGGTGTTGCGCCATCGCGGCGTGGAGTTCAACCCGGCCACGCGTGAAGTGTCGCGCGATGGTGTGCCAGTATCACTCACGGCACGCGAGTTGTCGCTGCTGCGCACCTTCATGGACCGCCCCGGCGTGGTGTTTTCCAAGACGCAGATTGAAGACAAACTGTACGGCTGGGGTGGTGAGGTCGAGAGCAATACGGTCGAGGTCTACATTCACGCGCTGCGCAAGAAGCTTGGCGCCGACTTCATCCAAAACGTGCGCGGCGTCGGCTATTTGTCGCCGCGCGCCCCTGCTGGTGCAAATGCACCGGATGCTGCACGGCCTTGACCTCGATTCGCACGCGTCTGCTGCTGTGGCTGCTGGCCACGCTGGGCAGCGGCCTGGTGGCGGGCGGTGGCGGGGTCTACCTCGCGGCGCGCAACACCGCCAACGACATGGCCGATCTGCACATGCGCCAGATCGCCGGGGCGCTGCCGAGCCGCGCGTTCTCGCCGATCAATGTGCTGTCGCGTGAGGAAGCCGTCGAAGAACATATCGTGGTGCAGATTTGGGACCGGGGCGGCAACAGCCTCTATCTGTCGGACCGCGCCTCCAACATGCCGCCGCGCAGTGCCAATGGTTTTGCCACGGTGCGTTTTGGCAATGGTGACTGGCGCGTCTATCACGAGCGCGTGGGGGACAACCAGGTGCAGGTGGCGCAGCCGATGAGCGCGCGCAGTGCGATGGCCGCGCGCATGGCACTGCGCAGCGTGTGGCCGCTGCTGGTCCTGACACCGGTACTCGCGTTTGCCATTCTCCTGACAGTGCGGCGCGGCCTGCAGCCGCTCGAACGCATTGCGCATCAGGTAGAGCAACGCTCGGCCGAAAGCCTCGCGCCGATTGCCACTGAGAACACGCCCGCCGAGGTGATGTCGCTGGTGGCTGCGCTCAACCGCCTGCTTGACCGGCTGGGCCACGCCTTCGACACGCAGCGCGCGTTCGTCGCCGACGCCGCGCACGAGTTGCGCACGCCGGTGACCGCACTCAAGCTGCAAACGCAAATCGCCGAGCGCGCCACCAATGATGCGGAGCGCACCGCCGCGCTGCACGCCCTGCACGGCGGCATTGACCGCGCCAGCCACTTGATCGCGCAACTGCTCGATCTGGCGCGGCAAGAAGAGGCCGCGCGCAGCCGCGCACGCGAGCCGCTGCGCCTCGATGAACTGGTGCGTGAAGCCGTTGGCGAGCGCGCGGCCCGTGCCTTTGAGTTGGGCGTGGACGCGGGCGTGACGCGCGCCGACGTGGTCTCGCTCAACGGCAACCGCTTCGCCCTGCGCGCACTGGCCGGCAACCTGATCGACAACGCCCTGCACTACACGCCGCGCGGCGGACGCGTCGATGTCGAAGTGGTGCAGCAGGGCGCAGAGATTGTGTTGGGTGTCAGTGACACCGGGCCTGGCATCGCGGCCGAACACCGTGAACGCGTGTTCGACCGCTTTTATCGTGTGCCGGGGTCGCGCACGCCTGGCAGCGGCCTGGGGCTGGCAATTGCGCAGAGCGCGGCGCAGGCGCATGGTGCGGTGATTAAACTGGAAGACAACCCGGGCGGCGGGTTGCGGGTGACGGTGCGTTTTAGCAGCGACGGTGCGCCGGTTTCCGCGCTGCAGGGTTAAGGCCGTTTTAAGCCGGTTTGAACGATAATTCGCGCCCCTATGAAATGCTCTCACCATCCTCTTTGCGCTGCTGTGCTGGCAAGCCTGCTGCTGGCGGCAGGTACGGCGGCCTTTGCGCAGGCCAGCCTGAGCGCAGGTGCGCTCACGCTGCCCGCCGCCGAAATGCTATTGGTGCAGCACAATCGTGACATTGCACTGGCGCGGCGTGTGCGCGGCCAGGCCGAGGCCGACATCATTACCGCAGGGCAGCAGCCCAACCCGCAGTTGTCTTGGACCACCCAGAACATCAATCCGAACCGCGGTATCGGTGGCGGTGATCCTCGCGCCAAGACCGTCGACAGCATTGTGCGCGTCGATCAATTGATCGAGCGCGGCAACAAGGCGGCATTGCGCACCGAGACCGCGCGGCGCCTTGACGGTGCGGCGGCCGAGGATGTGCAGGAAGTGACGCGCCAGCAATTGCTCGCGCTGCGCTTCGCCTATTTCGATTTGCTCGGTGCGCAAGAGAAAGCCGCCTCCGCAGCCGAGACGGCAGCGTTGTTTGGCAAGACCGCCGAGGCAGCGCAATTGCGCCTCAAGGCAGGCGACCTCGCTGCAGCAGATGTGTCGCGCATACGCGTCGATGTGCTGCGCGCGCAAAACGACGCACGCGGCCTTGAAGCGGAGTTGGCGCGTGCGCGGGTCAATCTAGCGTATCTGATCGGTGCGGAGTCAAGTGCAGCGTCTCTGCGTGCGGTCACGCCGTGGCCAAAGCAGGAGGGCGCGGCGGCAACGAACGTGAGTGATGCGCAGCTTGAAACGCGCCCCGATGTGCGCGCCGCGCGCGCGCGCGTGGCGGCGGCCGACAAGGCACGTGAACTGGCCCAATCACTGCGCACCCGCGACGTATCGGTCGGCCTGCAGTACGAGCACTGGCCCAATCGTGCCGACGCCAACAATCAAGGCACTGGCAACAGCTTTGGCGTCGCCTTTTCGGTACCACTGTTCGTGCGCCACAACAACGAAGGCGAGATTGCTCGCGCCCAGGCAGACTGGTATGCGGCACGCGATTTTCTTGAACGCGTGCTCGCGCAGGCGCGCAGCGACGTGTCGCGTGCAGCGGGTGATCTCGCGGCGGCGCGCGAACGCCTCACGCGCTTCGAGGGTGAACTGGTCAAGGAGGCGGAGCGCACCGCCAATGCCGCCGAGTTCGCGTTCAAGAATGGCGCCATCGGTGTGATGGATTTGCTCGATGCGCGCCGTACCCTTAAAGCGATTCAGATCGATGCTGCCAACGCGCGCGCCGATCACGCCAAGGCGCTGGCGTCTTACACGTTGAGTCAGGGCATTGCGCAGTGAGCCATCCGCTGCGATCTTACGTCTTGCCGGTCGTGGCGGCCGTGGCGCTGATGGTTGCTGCTTATTACGCGGGTACCACGCGCACCGGCAGCGCGCCTGCTGCTGAAGCCACCCCGGCGCCCGCAGCGAAGACGCCCAACGTACTCAAGTTTGAGGCGGGTGCACCCCAGCTCGCTGCCCTGCGCATTGCTGCGGCTGAAGAGGCGCCGCTGCCGGTCGCCGAGCCGCTCAATGGCCGCATTGCCTACAACGAAGATGCCACTGCGCGCATTTCGTCGCCGGTAGCGGGCCGCATTACGTCCCTCAAGGCGGTGCCGGGCGATCGCGTTGCCAAGGGCGCGCTGCTGGCGACGATCGATGCGCCAGACCTGGCAGCGGCGGTTGCCGATTTGCGCAAGGCAGAATCTGACGAACTGCGCAAAAAACTCGCAATGGAGCGTGCGCAGAAATTATTTGACGCCGAAGTGGTGCCGCGCAAGGATCTCGAAACCGCGGCGGCCGACCAGGCTGCGGCGCGCGCAGAAACCGGGCGTGCGCGTTTGCGTTTGCATAATCTGGCACCAGAGCCGGGCGCTGGCAGCGGCCTGGCTTTGCGGTCACCCATCAGCGGCGTGGTGGCCGACCGCAAGGCCAACCCCTCAATGGAAGTACAGCCGGGGATGGCGGAGCCTCTTTTTGTCGTCACCGATTTGACCCGTCTCTGGGTATTGGTCGATTTGCCGGAGCGCTATTTGTCGAAGGTGTCAACCGGGCTCGACGTCACGGTTGCGGTAGACGCGTATCCGGGCGAAACCTTTCGCGCGCGTGTCGCGCGCGTCGGCCAGGTGATGGATCCGGTGTCGCGGCGCGTGCAGGTACGTTGTGACCTGCCCAATCCCGAGGGTGTGCTGAAGCCCGAAATGTTTGCGCGCGTGTCCCTGCTCACGCGCGACGGCCGGCAAGCCTTGCGAGTACCTGGCAGTGCGCTAGTGACTGAAGGCCTGTTCAGCTATGTCTTCGTCGAATCCGCAACTGGCACGTTTACGCGGCGCAAAGTTGATCTTTCGGTGCAGGATCGCGAGTACGCCTACCTCGGCGGTGGCATCACCCGCGGGGAGCGGGTGGTGGTCAGCGGCGCGCTGCTGCTGCAGTCCGAGTTAGCTGCCGCGCAGTGACGCCATACTGACACCACCGTGATCGTGCTGTCCACGCAGCCGCAGCGCTGTGTTCCTCTGATTTTTTCTGCCAGTCTGCGCACAAGCGCGCAGCGCCCGTCACCATGCTCGAACGCCTGATCAAGTTTGTTATCACCCAGCGCCTGTTCGTGCTGCTGGCAGTGGGCGCATTGGTGCTGGCCGGCCTGCGCGCGGCCAACAATCTGCCGATTGAGGCATTTCCCGACGTGCAGGACGTGCAGGTGCAGATCGTCACGCAGTTTCGTGGTCAGGCACCGGAAGAAGTGGAACGTGCGATCTCGTTGCCGATTGAAATCGGCATGGCCGGCACGCCCGGCATGACACAAATCCGCTCGGTGTCGATTACCGGACTGTCGGTGGTGACCCTGACTTTTGCTGATGGCACCAACGATTATTTTGCGCGCCAGCAGGTGATTGAACGCCTGCAAAGTGTCAGTCTGCCCGCCAGTGTGCAGCCCGCGCTCGGCCCGCTCGCCACGGCGGTGGGCGAGGTGTACCGCTACGTGCTTGAAGTGCCGCCTGCCATGCCTGAATACGAAGTGCGTGCGCTGCAGGACTGGGTGATTCAGCCGCGCCTGCGCATGGTGCCAGGCGTGGCCGATGTGGTCAGCTTCGGCGCGACCGTCAAGGAGTATCAGGTACGCGTGGACCCGTATGCGCTGAAACGCTTCGGCATCACCCTCGATCAGGTCACCAGCGCGATTCAGAACAACAGTGCCAACTACGGCGGTGGCCTGATGCAGCGCGGCGCGGAAGCCTTTGTGATTCGCGGCATCGGCTTGTTTGCCAATCTCGATGACATTGGCCGCACCGTGGTGTCGGCCAAAGGCGGCAAAACGGTGGTGGTGGCGGATCTTGGCGCAGTGCGTGTTGGCGGGCGGGTGCGCTCCGGCATCGTCGCCTACGCCGGCCAGAGCGGCGCCGAGGGCACGGAGAAGGAATTCGAGTCCGATTCCGTGGTGCAGGGCATCGTCATTATGACCAAGGGGCAGAACCCCGCCAAGATCATCGCGGCATTGAAGGAGCGGGTGGCAGAGGTGCAGGCGCGCCTGCCCAGGGGCGTGACGATCCGGCCGGTGTATGACCGCACCAAGCTGATTCACCACACGGTGGCCACCGTGACGGAAAATCTGGCGGTGGGGGCAGCCTTGGTGATCGCGATACTGATTGTGTTTTTGCAAAATTGGCGCGCCGCCCTGATCGTGGCATCGGTGATTCCGCTTTCCCTGCTGTTTGCCTTCGTGATGATGGATTGGCGCGGTGTATCGGCCAACCTGATCTCACTGGGCGCGGTCGATTTTGGCATCATCATCGATAGTGCCGTGGTGGTGGTCGAGGCGTTGATGGTGCGCCTCGCCGCAGCGCGTGACGATGACCGCCTGCACAACGACGCCGCTTCGTGGCGCATGACGACACTGCGCAATACGGCGGTCGAGCTTGGGCATCCGATCCTGTTTTCCAAGGCCATCATCATTCTGGCGTTTTTGCCGATCTTCACGTTTCAGCGCGTCGAGGGCAAGATTTTTTCGCCGGTGGCGTTCACGCTGTCATTTGCCTTGCTGGGCGCGATCATTCTGACCATGACCTTGGTGCCCACCCTGTTGTCGTACAACATGGGTACCAACAGCATGGCGGAGAAGCACATCGGCTGGATCAACAGTTTGCAGAACGGCTACCGCCGTTTGCTGCGCCGTCTCGAGCCGCAACGGATGCTGGTGGCGCTGCTCTCGGCTGGGCTGCTGGCGGTCACGCTGGCGCTGGTGCCACTGCTGGGCAGCGAGTTTCTGCCCAAGCTTGATGAAGGCAACATCTGGCTCACCATCACGATGCCGCCGCAAACCAGCTTGCAGCAGACCAAGGAGATTGAACGTCTGGTGCGCGCCAAACTCAAGAGTTATCCCGAGGTGCGGCAACTGGTGACACAGGTGGGCCGCCCGGATGATGGCACCGACCCCAAGGGGCCGAACAACCTGGAAGTGCTGGCCGAGTTGCAGCCGATGGGTACCTGGCGTTTTTCTGACAAGGCAGCGCTGGTCACCGACATGAGCAAAAAGATTCGCGAGCTGCCTGGCATTCCGACCAATTTTTCGCAAGTGATTCAGGACAACGTTGAAGAGGCCTTGTCGGGCGCGAAGGGCGAAATTGTGGTCAAGGTCTACGGCCCCGATCTGGAAATTTTGCAGGACACAGCGGATCACATCGTCAATGTTCTCAATACGGTGCGCGGCGCCACCGATGTGGGTGCGTTCAAGATCGGCGGGCAGACTGAGCTATCGGTGCAAATCGACCGGCAAAAAGCGGCGCGCCTGGGTGTCAACGTGGCTGATGCCGGCAACGTGATCCAGACCGCCCTGGCGGGCAGCGCGGTGACAACGTTTTACGAAGCCGACCGCCGCTTTGACGTGACCGTGCGCTACGGCCTGGAGTACCGCGATGCCGTCGATGATGTCGCCAACCTGCAAATTCCGCTGCCCAATGGGGCGGGCAGCGTGGCCCTGATCGACATTGCCAGCGTGGAAGTCAGGCAGGGTGCCTCGCGCATTGGCCGCGAGAATGGCGGACGCCTGATTCCGATCAAAGTCAATTTGCTGCACCGTGACCAGGGCAGTTTTGTCGAGGAAGCACAGCAAAAGGTCGCCAAGGCTGTCCCCCTGCCGCCCGGCTACTACATCACCTGGGGCGGTCAGTTTGAAAACCAGCAGCGCTCGCTGGCGCGCCTCAAGGTGATCGTGCCGATCAGCCTGTTCTCGATTTTTGCGTTGCTGTTCTGGGCTTTCAAATCGGTACGCAAGGCGGCGCTGATACTGGCGATGATCCCGTTTACGGCGATTGGCGGTTTCGCCGGCCTCGCGCTGGCGGGCATGCACGTGTCGATCTCGGCGGCAGTCGGATTCATTGCCGTGGCCGGCATTTCGGTGCAAAACGGCGTCATCATGGTCGAGCACATGCTTGAGCTGTACCGCGATGGCATGAAGTTCAGTGAAGCAGTGATCGAAGGCGCGGTCACACGGCTGCGGCCGATTTTGATGACGGCTCTGATGGCGGGGCTGGGCTTGCTGCCTGCCGCGATCTCGACCGGCATTGGCTCTGAGACCCAGCGCCCGTTCGCGGTGGTGATTGTGGGCGGCATTGTGTCGGCCACGGTGTTCACCTTGCTATTGCTGCCGCTGTTGTTCCCGGCGATTGCGCGCGAAGCGGGCGAATGAGAATGGCGCTGGCAACCCGGCACTGACCCACCGGTACTGCCCGGCGCCTGCAGCGGCTGCCAGCGGCAGGCGGCCATCGCTTGCGTTAAAGTTCTTCCCAGCACACCGGACATAGCCGGTGATAGACCTTTGAGCGATGCACGCCGTGATCATGTGGTGATGCCGCCAACCAAGGCGTGGGAGACGCGTAATGATGCAGCAGGTATTCCGGCGGTGGCACTGGGCGGCTTGCGCGGCCCTGAGTCTCACGGCAGCGTGCGGCGAAAAGCCGGCAGCGCCCGCCACGCCCAAGCCGCAGGTAACGGGCAGCGTCATCACGTTTCCCGCCAACAGCCCGCAACTTGCGGTGCTGACCGTGGCCACTGTCAAAGACCCGGCGCAGGGCACGCTTGAACTCACCGCCCGTCTGGCCTGGGATGAGAACCGTACCGTGCGCGTCTATCCGCCGTTCAATGGCCGCGTGGTGCGTATCGCTACCCAGCCGGGTGATCAGGTCAAGGCGGGGCAGGCGCTGGCCTCGATTGCCTCGCCTGACTTCGGGCAGGCCCAGGCGGATGTGGGAAAGGCAGCGGCAGATTTTGCACTCGCGGAAAAAAGTCTGGCGCGGGTCAAGGAATTGTTTGACAACGGCGTCGCGCCGCGCAAGGATCTGGCGCAGGCTGAAGCGGATCACGCGCGTGCGCGCAGCGAACTGAGCCGCGCGCGCGCGCGCGTGGGGCTGTACGGCGGCGGTGCAAGCGTTGATCAATCACTGGCACTCAAATCCCCGCTGGGCGGCATTGTGGTTGAGCGCAATCTCAATCCGGGGCAGGAATTGCGTACCGACCAAAGCGGTGCGCCCGCCCTGTTTGTGGTAACCGATCCGGGCAAGCTGTGGGTCAACATTGATGCGCGTGAAGAAGATCTGCCGGCGCTGGTCAAGGGCGGCAGGTTCACCGTCAAGTCAGAGCACGTGCCGGGCGAGGAGTTTGAGGCGATTCTCAACACGGTGGCTGATTTCATCGACCCGCAAACCCGCACCATCAAGGCACGCGGCTCGCTTGACAACAGCGCGCGCAAATTGAAGGGCGAGATGCTGGTCACCGCACAATTCGCGGCAGCGGGTGTCAAAGCGGTGACGGTGCCGGCGCGCGCGGTGGTGTTTACCGAAGGCAAACACTACGCCTACGTCGAGCGCGGGCCGGGCAAGTTCGAGCGTGTGGCGGTGACTGCAGGGGTTGAGCGCAAGGGAGCATTGGCGGTGACCGCGGGCCTGCAAGCCGGGCAACGCATCGTGACCGAAGGCGTGCTGCTGTTGCAGCAGGTGTTTCGCGCCGCCTCATCGAAAAATGAAGACTGAGCGCGGCGTGGCAGAGTGCACCTTCAAGGTCAGGTCTGAAGCATGATCAAGCGCATCGTCGCGTTCGCGCTGCACCAGCCGCTGGCCATTTTTTTCGCCACCCTGCTGTTCGTCGGCGGCGGTCTGATCGCGTTCAAAAACTTGCCGGTCGAGGCGTTTCCCGACGTGACCGACACGCAAGTGACGGTGATCACGCTGTACCCCGGCCGCGCTGCCGAAGAAGTCGAAAAGCAAGTGACGATTCCCCTGGAGGTCGCGCTGTCGGGCCTGCCCAACGCCGTGCGCATGTTTTCGCACACCCAGTTTGGTTTGTCGTTCCTGATCCTCACTTTTGACGATGATGCCAATGTCAATTGGGCGCGCCAACAGGTCGGTGAACGCCTGCGCACGGTGACGCTGCCTACCGGCGTGGAGCCGGACATCGCGCCACTGTCCACTGCGATTGGCGAGATCTATCGTTATCGCGTCAAGTCCGATGCGCATGATTCCAGGGAGTTGCGCACGCTCGAAGACTGGGTGATTGAACGCGCCCTGCGGCGCATTCCCGGCGTGGCTGACATCGTGCCGATGGGTGGCCTCATCAAGCAATACGAAGTGCAGCCTGACCTCGCCAAACTGCGCGCCTACAAGCTCACGCTGCAGCAATTGCAGATGGCGCTGGAGCGTGGCAACAACAATGCCGGCGGCGGTTATGTGGAGCAGGGCGGCCAGCAATACACGATTCGCGGCATCGGCCTGTTGCGCGATGCCGCCGATATCGACAACATTGTGCTGGCCGAACGCAACGGCACACCGGTGCTGGTGCGCGATGTGGCACGGGTGCATGTGGGCAGCGTGCCGCGCCAGGGCGTCGTGGGGCAAGACAAGGACGACGATGCCGTCACCGGCGTGGTGCTGATGCGCAAGGGCGAGAACCCGTCCAAGGTGTTGAAGGAAGTCAAGGCGCGGGTGGATGAACTCAATCGCAACATCCTGCCCAAAGGCGTTTCCATCGTGCCGTTTTACGACCGCTCCTGGCTGATCGGCAAGACCCTCAACACCGTGTTCAAAAATCTGCTTGAAGGCGCAGGGCTGGTGGCGATCGTGCTCTACCTGTTCCTCGCCAATTTCCGCGCGGCGGCGATTGTGGCTCTGGTGATACCGCTCTCGTTGCTCTCGACTTTTGTGGGCCTTACCTGGGTCGGCATCCCGGCCAATCTGCTCTCGCTCGGCGCAATGGACTTCGGCATCATCGTCGATGGTGCGGTAATCGTGGTCGAGAACGTGTTCCGGCGCTTGTCGATGGTCGATGAATTTCATGATGACAAGGTGGACCGCAAGGAAGACCGCTACCGCCTGAAAACGATTCTCGATGCCGCCGTGGAAGTCGGGCGGCCGACCCTGTTTTCGATGATCATCATCATCGCCGCACACATTCCGATATTCACCTTGCAACGGCATGAAGGGCGCATCTTTGCGCCGATGGCCTACTCGGTGACCTTTGCATTGATCGGGTCGCTGATCCTGTCGCTCACCCTGGTGCCGCTGCTTTGCTACAAGTGGCTCTCCAAGAATCTGCCGCATCACGATAGTCCGATCGTGGTGTTCTCCAAACGCCTGTATGAGCCGGTGCTCAAATGGAGCTTGCATCACCGTTACAAAGTGATCGCGATTGCGTTAGTAGCGCTGTCGGCGAGCTTTGCGGTGGTGCCGAAACTGGGCACCGAGTTCTTGCCTGAACTCAACGAAGGCTCCCTGTGGCTCAACGTCAAGCTGCCGTCATCGGTGTCGGTGAGTGAAGCGCAAGTGCAAAACGGCCAAATCCGCCGCATTGTTCTGAAGACTCCGGAGGTCAATTCGGTCATTTCTAAGGCCGGACGGCCCGAAGACGGTACCGATCCCAAGCTGATCAACATGGCCGAATTTCTGGTCGATCTGAAACCCGAAGACGAATGGACCCGCGGCCTGTCCAAGCGTCAGGTGATGGACGAAATGGAGCAGGCGCTGCTGGCGCTGCCGGCGATCAAGCCGTCGTTCTCGCAGCCGATCCGCGACAACATTCTGGAGAGCATTTCGCAGATTGACGGCCAGATTGTGATCAAGGTGTTTGGCGAAGACATTCCCACCTTGCGGCGGATTGCGGAAGCGGTGCTCGCGCAGGTGGGCGACGTCCAAGGTGTGACACGCGCGCTGATCGACCGCGTCGGTGAATTGCCCAACTATCTGGTCAATATCGACCGCGCACGAGCGGCCCGCTATGGCCTGAATATGGCTGACATTCAGGACGTGATCGAAGCCGGGTTGGGCGGCAAGGCGGCGACGTATTTATGGGAGGGCGAGCGCCGTTTTGCGGTGGCGGTGCGTCTCAGGGAAGAAGAGCGCGGGCTGGAGCGCATGAAAAGTGTGCTGCTCTCCACCAGCAGCGGCGCCTACATTCCGTTGTCGGAAGTCGCGACCTTTCAGGCAGCCAGCGGCAGCATGAACATCGCGCGCGAGAACGGCGGCCGCGTGATGGCGATCGGCATTTTCATCCGCGACCGCGACATGGGCAGCGTGGTGGCTGACATGCAGGCGGCGGTGAATGCCAAGGTCAAACTGCCCGAGGGTTACCGCATCAGTTGGTCTGGTGAGTTCGAGAACCAGGAGCGGGCGATGGCGCGCCTCGCGCTGGTGGTGCCGATATCGATTTTGCTGATTTTTGTGTTGCTGTTCAACGCGTTTAATTCAGTCAAGAGCGCAGTGTTGATCATTCTGAATGTCCCGTTTGCGATGATCGGTGGCATTTTTGCGTTGCTGTTTACCGGGATTCCCTTGAGTGTGTCAGCCGCGATTGGTTTTATTGCCCTGTTCGGGCAGGCGGTGTTGAATGGCGTCGTGATGGTGACGGTGTTCAACCAGTTGCGCAACGCCGGTGCCACGCCGGAGCATGCGGTGACAGAAGGCTCGATGCAACGTCTGCGCACGGTGTTGATGACAGGCCTGCTCGCGATGCTCGGTTTGCTGCCGATGGCGCTCTCGACCGACATCGGATCGGAGACGCAGAAGCCGCTTGCGGTGGTGGTGATTGGCGGGCTGATTTCGGCCACCCTGCTGACGCTGATCGTGCTGCCGGTGTTGTATGTGGCGTTCAACACCCACCGCATCAAGTTCCGGCGCAAGGGCGAAGACGCGCCGCCGCCGGCTGCGGCAACTTGATCTTGATAGAGGAGGCCGCGTGAAGTTGCTATCCGCACCCATTCGCGCGGTGCTGTTCGACCTCGACGGCACGCTGCTGCATACCTCGCCTGATCTCGCCGCTGCTGCCAGCGCGGCGCTGGCCGAGTGCGGCCATGCTGATATTGACGCGGCCACCGTCGAGCGCTTCGTCGGCAAGGGTATCCACGTGCTGGTGCAGCGCTGCCTGCGTCATTTGGAGAAACCTGATAGCGGCCCGGTTTTTGAGGCGCTGCTCGCAGCCTACTGGCGGCACTACGACGTGCTCAACGGACAACACGCCGCGCCTTACGCTGGCGTGTTTGCGGGCCTCGATGCGATGCGTGCAGCGGGCTTGAAGCTGGGTGTCTGCACCAATAAAACCGAACAATTCACGCTGCCCCTGTTGGCGCGCTGCAACATGGCGCATTACTTCAGCGTGATCGTCAGCGGCGATACCACCGCACACAAGAAACCCGCGCCCGACATGATCGACTACGCCGCAAACCGTTGGGGGACAAGGGTTTCAGAGATATTGTTCATCGGCGACTCGGGCAACGACACCGCGGCTGCGCGCGCCGCGGGCTGCCCGGTGTGGGTCGTGCCGTATGGCTATAACGAGGGTGAACCGGTGGAAAACCTCGACTGCGATGGTATAGTGGCGACCTTGTTTGACGCCGCTCAGCAGTTGCTTTCGCAGCGGGCCTAGGGCAGGTTCCTGGGTCAAGCCCGGTCAGGCAACAACTCATCATCTCAACATGAACCTGTCGAATCAACATCGTGTATGGAGCGCGGCTCCGGGGGCGTGGCCCTGGCGGCTACGGGAGACCTCCCGCGTCTGAGCTTCGCTCGACGCTGTCCCCGCCGGCAAGTACCAGCAAGAGCGGTGTGCCGGTGTCCGATGTTGCTGATTTTTACAAGGTTCTGCCATGACTCCCCTGGAATTTGACGCGCTGCGCGAGCGCGGTTTCAATCGCATTCCCCTCGTGCTTGAGACTTTCGCCGATCTCGATACGCCGCTGTCGATTTATCTCAAGCTGGCCAACAAACCCTATACCTATCTGCTCGAATCGGTGCAGGGCGGGGAGCGCTTTGGCCGCTATTCGTTCATCGGCTTGCCCTGCCAGACGCGCATCGTCGTGCGCGATGACGCAGGCCGCGCATCGATTCAGGTGATTCATGGCGAGACGGTGGGCGAAGAAGCGAAGGGCAGCAATCCACTTGACTTCATTCGCCATTACATGCGCCGCTTCAAGGTGGCGCCGCTGCCCAATCTGCCGCGCTTCGCCGGCGGCCTCGTCGGCGCGTTCGGCTACGACTGTGTGCGTTTTGTCGAGCCGCGCCTTGTTCGCTTGATCAAGTCGCGGGCTCCCAAGCCGGTCCCGATCGGCGCCCCCGACATCGTGCTGTTACAGAGCGCAGAAGTGGCGATTGTCG
>JANNCZ010000217.1:0-2917 GCA_031387185.1 Burkholderiales bacterium | reverse complement strand
TCGGGTGCGTGCCCGCCGCCTGCGCCCTCGGTGTGGAAGGTGGCGATACCGCGGCCCTTGAAGGCGGCGACGGTGTTCTCCAAAAAACCGGCTTCGTTGAGCGTGTCGGTATGGATCGCCACCTGCACGTCGAACTCTTCGGCGACGCCGAGGCAGCAATCAATTGCGGCGGGTGTGGTGCCCCAGTCCTCGTGGAGCTTCAGGCCGATGGCACCGGCGCGCACCTGCTCGCGGATCGGTTCGGGCTGTGAGACATTGCCCTTGCCGAGGAAGCCGAGATTCATCGGGAAGGCCTCGGCTGCCGACAGCATCGAGTGAATGTGCCACGGCCCGGGCGAGCAGGTGGTGGCCGACGTGCCCGCCGCCGGCCCGGTGCCGCCGCCGAGCATGGTGGTGACGCCGCTCATCAAGGCTTCTTCGATCTGCTGCGGGCAGATGAAGTGGATGTGGCTGTCGATGCCGCCCGCGGTGACGATCATGCCCTCTCCGGCGATCACTTCGGTCGCCGCGCCGATCACGATGGTGACGCCGGGCTGGATGTCCGGGTTGCCGGCTTTGCCGATGCCGAAAATGCGTCCGTCCTTCAAGCCGATGTCGGCCTTGACGATGCCCCAGTGATCGATGATGACGGCGTTGGTGATGACGGTATCGACCACGTCCTTGTGGTTGCGCTGGCTCTGGCCCATGCCGTCGCGGATCACCTTGCCGCCGCCGAACTTGACCTCTTCACCGTAAGTGGTGAAATCTTTTTCGATCTCGATCCACAGTTCAGTGTCAGCCAGGCGCACGCGGTCGCCGGTGGTGGGGCCGTACATTTCGGCGTAGGCCTGGCGGGAAATTTTCATTTCTTCAATGCTCCCATCACGGCAGCGTTGAAGCCGTAGACCTTGCGCGCACCTCCAAGCGCAACCAGCTCCACCGTGCGCGACTGCCCTGGCTCGAAGCGCACCGCCGTGCCTGCGGCAATATTGAGGCGCATGCCGTAGGCGGTCTCGCGCTCGAACTGCAGCGCGCCATTGGTCTCGTAAAAATGAAAGTGCGAGCCAACCTGGATCGGGCGGTCGCCGCTGTTGGCGACCTTGATCGTCGCAGTGGCGCGGCCAACGTTGATGTCGATGTCGCCTGCCTGTATGTCGAATTCTCCGGGAATCATCGTTGCACCTCGTTAAGGAATCGGGTGGTGCACGGTCACCAGCTTGGTGCCGTCGGGGAAGGTCGCTTCGACCTGAATGTCGGGAATCATCTCTGGCACGCCTTCCATGACGTCGGCCCGCGACAAAATTTTCGTGCCTTCGCTCATCAAGGCCGCAACGCTTTTGCCATCGCGCGCACCCTCCATGATGGCGGCGCTGATGAAGGCGACGCTCTCGGGGTAGTTGAGCTTGAGGCCGCGCGCCTTGCGGCGCTCGGCCACCAGGGCGGCAGTGAAGATGAGCAGCTTGTCGCGTTCGCGCGGGGTCAATTCCATGATCGGGCCTGAAGGGTCGCCTGAAGGATTAAAGCGCGCAAAGCTTAACTGATTGAATTGGCCGTGGCAAAAGCTTGTGGCGCACGCGCGTTGCTGCGCATGCGCGACGCATGCTCGACGCATGTGCTATTTAGGTGCGCCCTTAAATCAACGCGCCTCTCCATGGTGCGGAACTGACTAAGTGCGCCCAAAAGCAGTGCGCCCGGTTGAGGGAATGTGCCCTGAAAGCCATGGTGGGAGCCATTGTCATGAAGATGACGCCAAAGGTGGCACGCTGCATGCTCAATAGCCAGTGACTTGATCGCAGCGGCATACGCTGCCAGTCCAATCTAGTTTGTCTTTGTCGTTCACCCATTCCTTGGAGGATTTTTTCATGCAACGCAGAGTATTTGTAAAACGATTGGCGCTGAGCGCGTCGCTCGCGGCCGCTGGCCTGTTCTCGCTGCCGCTGATGGCGCAAGAAACCATCAAGGTAGGCGTGCTGCATTCGCTCTCCGGCACCATGGCAATTTCCGAGACGGTGTTGAAAGACGTGGCGTTGATGGCGATTGACGAGATCAACGCCAAAGGCGGCGTGCTCGGCAAGAAGCTGGAACCCGTGATCGTTGACCCTGCGTCCAACTGGCCGTTGTTTGCCGAGAAGGCGCGTCAGCTGATCTCCAAAGACAAAGTGGCCGTGACCTTCGGCTGCTGGACCTCAGTGTCGCGCAAGTCGGTGCTGCCGGTGTTTGAAGAACTCAACAGCCTGCTGTTCTACCCCGTGCAGTACGAAGGCGAAGAACTCTCGAAGAACGTCTATTACACCGGCGCCGCACCGAATCAGCAGGCGATTCCCGCAGTCGAGTACCTGATGAGCAAGGAAGGCGGCGGTGCCAAGCGCTGGGTCCTGCTCGGCACCGACTATGTGTACCCGCGCACCACCAACAAGATCCTGCGCGCCTTCCTGAAATCCAAGGGAGTGGACGACAAGGACATCGACGAGAAATACACGCCGTTTGGCCATAGCGACTATCAGACCATCGTGGCCGACATCAAGAAGTTTGCTCAGGGTGGCAAAACAGCTGTTGTCTCGACCATCAATGGCGACTCCAACGTGCCGTTCTATAAAGAGCTGGGCAACGCCGGCCTCAAAGCCAAGGACGTGCCGGTTGTCGCCTTCTCGGTCGGCGAAGAAGAGCTGCGCGGTGTGGATACCAAGCCGCTGGTTGGCCATCTGGCTGCATGGAACTACTTCATGTCGGTCAAGAACCCGGCCAACGACGAGTTCAAGAAAAAATGGGCTGCTTACGCCAAGGCCAAGAAACTGCCCGGCGCCGACAAGCCTTTGACTAATGACCCGATGGAAGCGACCTACATTGGCGTGCATATGTGGGCTGCTGCTGCGGCCAAAGCCAAGTCGATTGAGACGGACAAGATCATCCCCGCCATCAACGGCCAGACCTTCAAGGC
>JANNCZ010000892.1:0-3344 GCA_031387185.1 Burkholderiales bacterium | reverse complement strand
CGGCGTAGAGCGACAGATAACGGCTCGCGCCCTCTCAGTCGCCCCCGCCATACGCGTAATCCCGGCACTTTTATCTCTCGCTCGCTTCTCACGGCTTCCATGACACGCGTATTCACCTCAAGTCCGACAGGCTGCTAGGGTGCCGCGACCACACCCGAGCGCAGCAGCTCGTCGATGCGCGCGGCGGAATAGCCCAACGTATGAGCAAGAACGACGCGGGTATCTTCGCCGGCGCGGTACGGTGCAGGGCCGCGCGCGGGAACCGGTTTGGCGTCTACATGAAACGGCGCCGCGGTGACCCGCACCGAACCGCGAGTGGGATGCGCGACCGTGTTGAACGCTTCGCGCTCGGCCATGTGCGGGTGCGCCATCGCTTCCTCGATAGTGAGCACCGGCGCGCAGGGAATGCGCGCTGCCGTCAGCGCCGTGACGGCAGCGTCGACCGACTCAAATCCATCGAGCCAGTCACAAATGTGCCGATGCAACTCGGGCCAGTGCTCGCGCCGGCCTGCCGGTGTCGAAAAGCGCGCGCCGCGCGCCGGGCTGTCTTTCGCCATTGCCGCAAGCATGCGCTCCCAGGTCGGGCCGGAGCCGATGAATTGTGCTGCGATTTGGCGCCCCTTGATGGTATGAATCACCATGCCAACGCGCGGCCCCTTGATCACCGGCGCGTTGTTGAGCGCCGCCGCGATGCCCAGGTCTTCCGCACCCCAGAGCGACTGCAGCATCGGCACGTCAAGGCAGGCGCCGGCACCGGTGCGCTCGCGCCGCAGCACGGCAGCGAGCACCAGGCCGAAGGCATGCACGCCGGCCAGCGCATCGGCCGACTGCAGATAAGCCACGCGGGCGTTGGGGTCGCCTTGGCGATCGAGATCCATCGCGCCGGAGGCGGCGTTTACCAGATGCGCAAACGCCGGGCGGTCACGCAAGGGTCCGGTCTGCCCGTAGCCGGAAATGGAGCAATAGACGATGTCCGGTTTGACCACCGCAACGGCCGCGTAGTCCAGCCCGTGCCGCGCCATTACGCCGGGCACGAAGTTCTCGATCACCACGTCGGCCTTGCGCGCAAGATCCAGCGCTACTTCACGCGCTTGCGGATGGGCGAGGTCAATGGCCACACTCTCCTTGCCGGCATTGAAGCGGACAAAGTAGGTGCTCTGGTCAGTGCGGCCGGGTTCGAGCTGATGGTAGAAACCACGCGTATCGTCGCCATCGCCCGGGCGCTCGACCTTGATGATGCGCGCGCCGAGATCGGCCATCAGCCGAGTGCAGTAGGGGCCCGCGAGGACGCGGGTGAAATCGAGCACGGTGAGCCCGTCGAGCAGTGCAGGAGACATGGGGGGTGCCTTGGACGGCGCTTGGAAATGCGGCGGATGCCGCAGGAGCGAGAGTACATCAGACCGCAGCCCAGGCCAACGCCGCCTGTTTCGCGAGCACACCGGCATGACGCCGCATGACTACCGTGAGAAGTTTCGGGGCAAAGCGGGCAGAACGGCGCCACCCATGCAACGCACAAAAGCATCAAGACCATCGGTCTGACATTCTCCTGCACCAACGATCTTCATCGATTCCAGTGTGCGAGCCGCTCCCACCAAGGCTCTGCGCCGGTTACACTTTACGATTTGGTGGGCCAGAGTCTTGACATGGCGCAACAGGACGGCGGGTTCGCGCTGTAAGCTATGCCGCTTGCGCGTTGATACAGGAGCCTTGATGACGACCATGGGCACCGTGCTCTTTTCGGGTGTGTTTGATTTGTCGTGGTGGCAGCTGATCCTGGTTGCCCTCGGGCTGACCCATGTCACGATCGTTGGCGTCACGGTGTTTCTGCATCGCTGCCAAACCCATCGCGCACTCGACCTGCATCCGGCGCTGAGCCATTTCTTCCGTTTCTGGCTGTGGATGACCACCGGCATGGCGACGCGCGAGTGGGTGGCGATCCACCGCAAGCACCACGCCAAATGCGAAACCGCGGATGACCCGCACAGCCCGCAGATGCTGGGCATCAACCGCGTGCTGTGGGGCGGCGTATTTCTGTACGTGAAGGAATCGCACAAGCCGGCCACCATGGAACGCTATGGCGCCGGCACACCGGATGACTGGCTGGAGCACCATGTGTACTCAAAATATGTGCTGCTCGGCCTGACCCTGACCGGCGTGATGGACGTGCTGCTGTTCGGCATCGTGCCCGGGGCGTTGATCCTCGTCACGCAAATCGTCTGGATTCCGTTCTGGGCGGCGGGCGTGATCAACGGCGTCGGTCACTACATCGGCTATCGCAGCTGGCCGGTGGCGGATGCCAGCACCAACATGTTCCCCTGGGGCATCCTGATCGGCGGCGAAGAGTTGCACAACAATCACCACGCGTTTCCGAGCTCGGCGCGGCTGTCGTACAAGTGGTACGAGTTTGACATTGGCTGGCTCTACATCCGCATATTCGAGACGCTCGGGCTGGCGCACGTCAAGCGCATTGCGCCGGTGCCGCGGTTCACCACCCCCAAGGAGCAGGCCGACCTCGCGACCTTGCAGGCGGTGCTGGTCAATCGCTACGACGTGCTGGCGCGCTACGCGAGCGCGACGCGGGCCGTCACTGCCGGCGACCTGCCGCGCATGCACACCATGCGCGACGAGCTGGTGGCGCTCTGGGGCCGCTCGTCTGCACCCCAGGAACAGATCGTCAGGCAGCTGCAGGCCTGGTGCGCGCGCGCTGAAGCAAGCGGCATCACGGTGCTGGCATCGTTTTCACAGCTTTTGCGCAGCTACGCCTGAGGCCCGACAACCTGCGGCCAGGAAGCATCAAGCAGGAGTCGTTCTCCGGTACGGCTTCGATTCACCCCGGCACGCCATAACGCTTGATCACATCCTTGTTGAAGGTCAGGCCCAGCCCGGGCTTGTCGGGCACCGTCAATTTGCCGCCGACCGGCTGCGGTACCTCCTCGAACAAGCGGCACGACCATGGCATGTACTCCACCGTCAGGCCGTTGGGAATCGCCGCGATCATGTGCACATGCACTTCCGGCAGCAGATGGCTCACGACCGGCAGGTTGAAGGCCTGCGCCATCGCGGCGATCTTCATCCATTGCGTGATGCCACCGGCGCGCAACACGTCGATCATCGGAATATCCACTGAGCCGGCTTCCATCATGTGGCGGAACGGCACCAGCCCATAGAGATACTCGCCGCCGGCCAGCGGCGTGGCAAGCGCCTCGGCCACCCTGGCGAGGCCCTTGAAATCGTCGCAGGCAACCACGTCTTCGAGCCAGTAAAAGCCCACGTCCTCGAGACGGCTGCCGATGTTGATCGCCTGACGCACATCCCAGCGTTGGTTGATGTCGCACATCAGGTCA
>JANNCZ010000891.1:0-2166 GCA_031387185.1 Burkholderiales bacterium | reverse complement strand
CGCGGCCGCCTCAATGCGGACAAGGATGGCAAATACTGGTTCAAGAGCATCCTGCCCGAGTTCTACTCGATTCCTGTCGACGGCCCGGTGGGCGCGATGATGAAGCGCGCCGCGCGGCACCCGTACCGCCCAGCGCATCTGCACTTCATGATCCAGGCACCGGGCTACGAAAAGCTGGTCACCCACGTGTTTCGCAAGAGCGATCAGTATCTTGAATCCGACGCGGTATTTGGCGTGCGCTCGTCGCTGATCTCCGACTGGGTACCGCAAAAGGCCGGCGCTGCGCCCGATGGCAGCAAGATGGACAAACCGTTCTACACCCTCGACTTCGACTTCGTGCTAAACCCGGCGTAAATGAAATGGGGTCGACCCCTTTATTGAACAAGTGGGGTCCTGCATATCTGAGATCGGACCCCACTTGATTTTTTCGAGCGGGGCGTGCCCCCGCTTATTTTTTGCGCTCTCCCTGACTCACACGAATGCCACTAGCGAACTCTGATGTGATCCACACCGATGTCATCATCATTGGTGGCGGGCCAACCGGTCTCGTGCTGGCGCATGAGCTGGGGCGGCGCGGCGTGCGCACGGTGTTGCTCGACGACAAGCCCGATACCGCCATTCTGCCCGCGGCGAATGCGACGCAGGCGCGCACCATGGAGCACTACCGGCGCCTTGGTCTCGCCGATGAAATCCGCTCACAGGGTTTGCCGGCCGATTACCCGACCGATGTGACCTACTGGACGCGCTACGGTCGCCATGAACTCGCGCGCTTTGAGTTGCCGGCTTCGCGTGACGCACGCGCGATGATCAAAACGCTAGGCGGCTCGTGGAGCGCGGCTGAGCTGCCGCACCGCTGCTCGCAGATGTACATCGAACGCATTTTGCGGCGCCGCGCGGAGCAGTTGCCGTCGCTTGATGTGCGTTTTGGATGGCGCGTTGAAAACTTTGAGGATCATGACGATCACGTGAGCGTAGCGGGAATATCTCTTAAAAATGGCTCCCACCAACGGTTTCACGCTTCCTACCTGGTGGGCTGCGACGGCCCGCGCAGCATGGTGCGCAAGCAATTGGGCATTTCGTACGAAGGTGAGGGCGGCAAGCAGCGCGACTTCATGGGGGGCCAGATGCATGCCATTCACGTGCGTGCGCCGGACTTCTACCGTTTCATGGAGACGCGTGGTGGCGGCAGCGCCGTGCCCAAGCGCGCGTGGATGTACTGGGCCTTCAACCCGCAGCGCCGCGCCTTCATGGCGGCGTTGAACGGTGTGGATGAGTTCGTGTTTCACACCCAGTTGCGTGAGGAAGATGGCGAGCATGTCTCTGACGCGCAAGCGCAGCAGATGTTTTGCGATGCATTGGGCGCAGACATGAAAGTGGAATTTCTCGCGCGCCTGTCGTGGAAGGCCGGTTTCACGCTGGTTGCCGAGCGCTACGGCGCAGGGCGCATATTCATGGCTGGCGATGCCGTGCATTTGTTCACACCCGCCGGCGGCTTGGGCTACAACACCGGCGTCGAAGATGCGGTCAACCTCGGCTGGAAGCTCGCGCATGTGATCAAGGGCCACAGCCCGGCCACGCTGCTCGACACCTACGAGATGGAGCGCAAGCCGGTGGCGCAGCGCAACACCGCATTCGCGCGCAAGTTTGCCGATTCGCTCGGGCTGTTTGCGCCGCATGCGCAAATTGAAGAAGAGTCGGCGCGCGGCGCTGAACTGCGTGCGGAAGCCTCCAACTATTTCAACGCCCATGCGCGCGCGGAATTCAACATTCCCGGCATTACCTTCGGTGCCCGCTATGACGCCTCGCCGATCATCGTGAGCGACAGCACCGCGCCGCCGCCCGATGAGCCGAACCGCTATGAAGCCACCGCGCGTCCCGGCGGGCGCGCGCCGCATGCCTGGCTCGATGACGGTGCGTCGCTGTACGACTATTTCGGTTTTGAGTACACCTTGCTGGTGCTGCGCGACGATGGTGATGGTGATGTTGTTGCGTTTGCCCAAGCCGCTGCCGTGCGCGGCCTGCCCGTCACCATGCTGGCGTTGCCGGCTGGCGCTGCGCGTGATGGATTGCGTGAAACCTATCGTGCCGGCTATGCGTTGATCCGCCCTGACCAGGTGGTGGCGTGGCGTGGCGATGCGTTGCCAGTGAATCCCGATACCGTGTTCG
>JANNCZ010000866.1:0-2231 GCA_031387185.1 Burkholderiales bacterium | reverse complement strand
AGCGGACATTTTAAGCGGCCTGGGCGTTGCGCGCAGCGAGATCGACGCGCTGGCCGCGCGCGGCGTACTGCGCATATCGTCCTGAAACCCTTGGTGGGAGCGGGTCTACAGAGTTGATGTCAACGCGCCTGTCGAGGCGGTGCGCCCGTCGAGACGGTGCTCCCGGCGCACGCGCGGGCCCGCAGCTTCTAGCGAAATATCGTCTTCGGCCCGCCGGTGCCTGCAGTGCGCTCGTAGACGCCATCCCCGGCTTTTTTGTACTGCGTCATGCCTGAACTCTTGATCGCGGCCGGCGTCATCGAATACTTGCCGCCGAGCGCCACGGCGCTGATCTGGCGCTCGCACGCCTGCCCGCAGGTGGGGCATTGCGTGAGTTTGTCATCGGCGATGCGCTGCATGACGGAGAAACGGCCCGCGCATTGATTGCATGAGCCGGAGACGGGGGCGTATTCGTAGAGGGGCATGGCAGAGTGACTGAGGCAGGTAACGCGAAGCGAGGCCGGATGGATAGCCTGCATTATGCCGTGCCGGCGTTTGCGCAAGTGTGGCAGGGTATGCTTACAGACTTCTCAGTCCACTCGCGCAAAAAGGATTTCCGCATGTCGTTTCGATCACTCGCGCTGCACCCAAGGCTCGCGCTTGGCATCCTGGCAGTCGCTTTGACCGGTCAGCCGCCTCTCGCGCACGCACAAACCGCCCAGCCGATCCGCATCATTGTTCCTTTCGCCACCGGCGGGCCGACCGATATTGCTGCACGGGTGATGGCACCGTTCCTCACCGACTTTCTCAAGCGCACGGTGATCGTGGAAAATAAGGTGGGCGCCACCGGCGCGATCGGCACCGAACTGGTGGCGCGCGCGCCTGCCGATGGCACCACCATTTTGTTTGGCACCAGCAGCTCGATGGGCTCGGCACCGGTGATGACGGCCAAGTTGCCCTTCGATGTGGTGAAAGATTTCATTCCGATCGGCACCGTCGCCACTATCGACAACGTGCTCGTGGTGCACCCTGGCGTACCGGCTGCCAACCTGCGCGAGTTTGTCGCCTACGCGCGTGCCAATCCGGGCAAGGTGGCGTTTGGCAGCTCGGGCGTGGGCAGCACCTATCACCTCGGCTCCGAATTGTTCGCAGTGCAGACCGGGACCAAACTCAACCACGTGCCGTACAAGGGTGCCGGGCCGGCCGCGCAAGACCTGCTCGCGGGCCACATCCAGATGATGATGGACGCACTCAACTCGGCCGCGCCCAACATCAAGGCCGGCAAGGTTAGGGCGCTCGGCATTGCCAACCTCAAACGCAATGCGGAGTTGCCCGATGTGCCGACACTGGCCGAGCAAGGCGTGAGCGGTGGCGAGTTTCATCAATGGCTCGCGTTCTTCCTGCCGGCCGGCACGCCGAAGGCTGTAGCCGGCAAGCTCAATGCCGATCTCAACCGCGTGCTGGCCAATCCTGAAGTGAAGGAAAGATTCGCCAAGCTCGGCATGCAGGCCGCACCTGGCACGCCGGAAGAACTGGCCGCGACGCTGCGCACAGACCTCGCGCGCTGGAGCAAAGTGGTCAAGGAAGCCAACATCAAAGCGGAGTGACAGCATGACCCCCATCGCCTGTTTTCAGTCAGCCTCGCGGCTCCCCACGCGCATGCGCAGCCGCCGAGTACTGGCACGCGCTTGCGGTGGCGCTGCGGTAATGCTCGCGCTGGCGCTGAGTGCCACCACAGCGTTCGCGCAAACACCGGTCCTCACCGCCGATCAAGCGCAACTGCGCGCGATCTATCAGGAACTGGTCGAGATCAACACTACCGATTCCGCAGGCGACACCACGCAGGCCGCGCGCGCGATGGCGGCATACCTCAAGGCCGCCGGATTTGCCGACGCCGACCTGCACCTCATCGTGCCACCGGGCGGGCCGAAAAAGGGCAACCTGGTCGCGCGTCTCAAAGGCAATGGCAGCAGCGGCAAAAAGCCGCTTCTGCTGTTGGCACATCTCGATGTAGTCGAAGCCAAACGCGAAGACTGGCAGCGTGACCCATTCAAACTTGTCGAGGAGAACGGCTACTTCTACGCGCGCGGCGCTGCCGACGACAAGGCGATGGCGGCAGTGTTCGTCGCCAACCTCGCCCGCATGAAGCGCGAAGGCGTTGTGCCGAACCGCGACATCATCCTCGCGCTCACGGCGGATGAAGAAATCATTCCCTCCAAATTCAGCGGCGTCGAATACCTGCTCAAGAATCA
>JANNCZ010000860.1:0-2551 GCA_031387185.1 Burkholderiales bacterium | reverse complement strand
TGCGCGCACGTTTGCGAAATCCGCCCAAGACCGCATCTGAGTTGATAGACCGGCTTTCGTTGAGCGGCTTGCCTCAAACTGCTGCGCGGCTTCGCCAGGCGCAGGAATTGATCTGACGGGTTCCTTCCGGCATCAGGCGGTTGCAGGCGGTTTTCTGAATGCGCAGGCCAATTTCGGCGCCGTCTGCGCTCCAGGGCAAGTTGGCAATCAAGTTCGCAATACGCTTGGCAAAAGCAAAGTAAATTTCATTTGCATCAATAACTTGCAAGCCTGTTGAAGTTGGCAAATAAGTAAGCAAACTTGAACATACTTCCTATCAATCTTGAACAATTTGAGCCTATTCGGCCGGAAGCAGAAGCGGGAGCCGGGGCGTAACATCGGGGCGATGCCGTTCCGGTGTTTCGTGTTTAACCTGGTCGAAAGGACCAACCATGCGACAACTGCTGCGTGCCCTGATCAAGTGGGTCGGGCAGCGCTTTGTCTGGTTTGTGCTGATCGTGGCGGTCCTGATGGCGGGGGCTTACCTCAAGGAGGAATTTGACGAGTTTCGTGTGTCGCATAGCCAGCTTGCGGACTTGAAGGGCGGCAAGCAGGGTCTTGAAGGCCATGTGCGCGCGATGGAGCAGGAGGTCACTGCGCGCGCCAGGGAGTTTGAAAAGGCCTCGCTCGGCAAACTCGATGCGCGCATCGCGGCGATCGACCAGGCCATCAGGGAGAAAACGGCGCAGCAGGGCGGGGCCAATCTGCCGCTGGTGCTGAAGCTTGCGGTGGGGAGCGACTTTGTCGGGCATTTCAGGCGAGACATCGAGATCAAGGTGCTGAAGCAGGAGCGCGACTATCTGGCGGGCCTGCGTGCGGTGGCGGCGGCGCTGACGGAGCACGACAAGGGCGTGGCCGAGCTTGAGCGGCTGCGCAGGGCGCATGTGCAGGTGTACGGCAGGCTGAAGGACAACGAAGTTTCGCGCGATCAGATCAGGAGCAGTCATCCGGTGGCGGCCAACATTCCCGGCACTTCGCCACATGGCTTGCTGGAACCACTGGCGGCGGCGCATGCCGGTTTGAGTGCGCAGAACCAGGCGGCGTTTGAGGCCTATGAGCGGCAACGCGCGGCGACGGCGATGTTCAAGATGCCTGCTGTGCCACCGGCTTTCACGCTGAAACAGGAGCAGATCCGGGAGACGCTGGCGCCGCTGGAGGCGCGGATCAAGGCGCTTCAAAAGAACACGGTCGCCGTGTTGTGGGAGAGCGCAGCCAGGGTGCTGCCGGCAGCGCTGGGGATTCTGCTTGCCCTCATGCTGTTGCCGGTGGCGATCAAGGCGTTTTTCTATTACGTGTTGGCGCCGCTTGCCGCGCGCCGCGCGCCGGTGCATCTGTTGCCTGGTGCATCGGGCGTGTTGATGAACGCTGAGGGAGGCGCGATCGGTTCCGACAATGCCAGCGCGTCTGCTGTCTCTCAGACTGTTTCGGTTGATGAGAACCACGAGTTACTGATCGATCCGGCGTATCTGCAAAGCGCGTCGGTCGCGGGGGCGAAGCAGACCAAATGGCTGCTCGACTGGTCGCATCCGCTGACCAGCCTCGCTTCGGGGATGTTTGCGTTGACACGCATCCGCGCTGCGGTGCCCGAGGCTGTCGTCATTTCCGCCACGTCTGATCCGCTCTCCGAAGTGGGCGTGCTGGCACTGCCGGCAACTTCCGCCTTCGTGCTGCAACCGCGCAGCCTGGTCGGCGTGCTGCAGCCGCGCGACCAGTCCTTGCGCATCACCAGCCATTGGCGGCTCGGCACCCTGCATGGCTGGCTCACATTGCAACTGCGCTATCTGGTATTCCATGGCCCGGCCACGCTGATCATCAAGGGCTGCCGAGGAATTCGGGTCGAGCGGGCCGGTGCCAATGGCGAAAGCGGCGAAGGCGGCAGGCGCATCAACCAGGCGGCGACTATGGGCTTTTCCGCCAACCTGCAATACTCGACGACGCGTGCCGCCACCTTCTTCCCCTATCTCACCGGCAAGCAGGGATTGCTGGACGACAGCTTTGCCGGCGCCGATGGTTACTATGTCTACGAGGAGGTGCCGTCTGCGGGTGGCAAGGCGGGCGTCAGCGGGCGCGGGCTGGAGGGATTTACCGATGCGGTGCTGAAGGTTTTCGGAATTTAGCAAATCCAGCGTGGTGGTGATCCGCTGGGCCGGCGCGCATGCCCAGTACACGAAACGAATCGGTTGAGGAGCAGGACCATCATGGAACCGCGCATCATCAAAACCAAAGCGCAGCACCGTGAGGCGCTCGCAGAAGTCGAACGTCTGGTGATGGACGATCCGCGCCTGGGCACGCCCGGCGGTGACCGGCTGGAACTGCTCGCCAAGCTGGTGGAGGACTACGAGAAAGAGCGTTTCCCGTTCGCGCGTCCTGATGCGCTTTCAGCGATCCGGTTTCGCATGGAAGAGCGCGGCTTGCGCCAGAAAGACCTGGCCACAGCGCTTGGTGGCAAAAATCGCGTCTCTGAAGTGTTGTCGGGAAAACGTACGCTGACGCTGGGCATGGTGCGCTCCCT
>JANNCZ010000856.1:0-5302 GCA_031387185.1 Burkholderiales bacterium | reverse complement strand
TGTGCAAGGCCGTCAGATGGCAACCCTTCACGTGACACTCCTTGCAGTCGAAACGCTGCCACTGCTTCAGCCAGCGCCTGCCGCAAATGGGGCAAGCCATCGCGCGTACGCGCACTCAAAAATACACGGGAAATTTTAGCATATTCATCCCGCTCAATTGCCGCCGCATAGCGTGCACCGCCCTCTGAAAGCGCGGCATCAATTTTGTTCCAGACCATCATTTGCGGGATCGCATCCGCACCGATTTCGCGCAACACGCCATTGACCTCGTCGATCTGTTCGAGGCGCGTAGATGAGGCCGCATCGACCACATGCAAGAGCAGGTCGGCGTGAATGGTTTCCTCGAGCGTGGCGCGGAAAGCGGCCACCAGGGTAGTCGGCAGTTCGCGGATGAATCCGACGGTATCGGACACGACGATTTGATCGCCCCGCATTTCTCCCTGCCCAAGGTGGACGCGTCGCGAGGTGGTGTCGAGCGTCGCAAACAGTTGGTCGGCGGCGTATGCATCGGCCTTGGTGAGCGCATTGAACAGCGTCGATTTGCCGGCGTTGGTGTAACCAACCAGCGACACTGAAAACACCCGTCCGCGGTTGCGAGCGCGGCGCTGCACTTCGCGCTGGCGCTTGAGCTTGTCGAGTTTTTCGCGCAACAGCTTGACGCGGATGCCGAGCAGGCGGCGGTCAGTCTCAAGTTGTGTTTCACCCGGACCGCGCAAACCGATGCCGCCCTTTTGACGCTCAAGGTGGGTCCAGCCGCGTACCAGACGCGTAGCCAAATGCTGCAACTGGGCCAGCTCTACCTGAATCTTGCCTTCATGGCTTTGTGCGCGCTGGGCAAAGATGTCAAGAATCAGCGTGGTGCGGTCGATGACGCGCACTTTGACTTCTTTTTCGAGATTGCGCTGCTGCGCCGGGGCCAGCATGTGGTTGACCACCACCAGCCCGGCACCGGTCTCGGCAACTGCCGCTGCCAGCTCCTGCACCTTTCCACTGCCGGCAAACAGCGCCGGATCGGGCCGCTGGCGTTTGCCGCCAATCAGCGCCGCCTCTTTGATGAGGGCGCTCGAACACAACAGACGGAATTCAGCCACCGCATCGGCATACCCACGCTCGCCAAAGTCGAGCGCCAGCAGCACGGCGGTATCCAGCGATCTGTGGCGCGCCACAGCGTGATAGGAATCAAGCATGATGGAGCACGCTCCGCTAGCGGCGGATACCGTTCAAACGATCAAAGTACCGCCTGCGGAAAGGTCTGCAGGAACGGCACTGATGGAGCTGGCTCAGGCGTCGCCCTGCTCGAGATTCATGGTCACCGGACGCGACGGTACAACCGTCGAAATCGCGTGCTTGTAGACCATTTGAGTCACGGTATTTTTGAGCAGCACGACGTATTGGTCGAACGATTCAATCTGCCCCTGCAGCTTGATACCGTTAACCAGATAAATCGCCACCGGCACGTGTTCCTTGCGCAGGACGTTAAGGAACGGGTCTTGTAGCATTTGCCCTTTATTGCTCATGGTATGCCCTTCTGTTTGCTTTCGCTTGTTGATTTGCGAGGGTTGAATTTACTACACGAATCGGGCAGATCGCAGCGTCGACTCCCGTTTCGCGTAGGTGACATATTGCGCCTTTTTTGGCTATTTGCAAGGCGATTGGTTCCCGCCAGGTGCAAATAGGTACAAATACCCAGGCGCCGGGGCACGGCGGTTGCAGGCAACGCGCTTGTCACGGAACCGCAGCGCTCACTTGTCCGCAAACGGATTGGCGCTGTGCTTGAACTGCACCCGCAGCGGCGTGCCCTTGAGCTTGAATGCCTCGCGAAACACGCCTTCGAGATAGCGCCGGTAGCTGTCCGGCACCTTGGCGAGCGAATTGCCGTGCACCACGATCACCGGCGGGTTCATGCCGCCTTGGTGCGCATAGCGCAGCTTGGGGCGCGACATGCCCGCGCGTGGCGGCTGTTGCACTGCGACCGCGTCTTGCAGCACGCGGGTAATTTTCGGCGTCGAGAGTTTGGTGGTCGCCGCTGCATAGGCTGCACCGGCAGACTTCATCAGCCCGGCGATGCCCTGCCCTTCCTTGGCTGAAATGAAATGCAGATTGGCGAATGACAAAAATTGCAGCTTGCGCGCAATGTCGGACTTGATGCGTTCGCGCACGTAGCCGTCGAGACCATCCCATTTATTGACCGCCACCACCAGTGCGCGGCCCGCTTCGAGAATGAAACCAGCGATATGCGCGTCCTGGTCGGATATGTCCTGACGCGCATCGAGCACCAAAATGACGATGTTGGCGTCTTCAATTGCCTGAATGGTCTTGACCACCGAGAATTTCTCAATCGTCTCGAACACCTTGCCACGGCGCCGCAGACCAGCGGTGTCGATCAGGGTGTAGGGCTTGCCCTGCCAGTCAAAATCAATCGAGATCGCATCGCGCGTGGTGCCAGGCTGATCAAACGCGATGACCCGTTCTTCACCCAGCAAGGTATTGACGAGGGTCGATTTGCCGACATTGGGACGGCCTGCAATGGCGAGGCGTGGACGTTTTTCCACTGCCGCATCAACTTCCGCTGTTTCTGGAAATTTTTCCAGCGCCAACTCAACCAGTTCGCGCACGCCATCCCCATGCGCGGCCGAGATCGAATAAGGATCGCCCAATCCCAACTCATAAAACTCGTTGGCCACACCGCTCGTGGTCATGCCTTCGGTCTTGTTTACCGCCAGCAGCACGCTGCGCCCCGCTTTGCGCAGCATGCCGGCGATGTTGTGGTCGTGCCCAGTGACGCCGGCGCGCCCGTCCGTGAGGAAGATCACCACATCCGCTTCAGCGATGGCCTGCGCTGCCTGGCGTGCCATTTCGCTGACAATACCGGTCTTGGCGTCGGGCTCAAAGCCGCCGGTATCGACGACCAGATAGGGCTTGGTGCCAAGCCGCCCATGACCGTAATGGCGATCGCGCGTGAGGCCGGGAATGTCGGCCACCAGCGCGTCACGTGATTTGGTCAAACGATTGAACAGGGTCGATTTACCGACATTGGGCCGGCCGACCAAAGCAACAACGGGGTGCATCGCGCAGAGGGGTGAGCGCACAGAACACCGCTCCAACCCCAGTCAAAGAATAGGCGCTCATTGTAACACCAGGGTGGCCCTATATCCGGCATTTTCTCTGGAAAACAATCCGCTGGATACGCTACAAACCGCTCCCACCAACGGTTTCAGAATAGCGCTCGAGCGCCAGCGATGCCCTCAGTGTGACGCCGCGTGCCCAGCCAGCCCGCTGTGCCACAATAGCTGCATGATCCAAAAAGCACGCGATTTTTACCGCGAACACGCGCGCGATTTCATTGCCGAGTATTGGGTAGTCCTACTCGCCATCGCGTTTGCCATCGCACTCGGCGTGCGCTACGTCAACCCGGCACCGCCCAACAAGTTTGAAATCAGCACCGGCGCCGACGAAGGCGCATTCACGCTTTACGCCGAGCGCTACAAGAAAGTGCTCGCCCGCGACGGTGTCGAGCTGGTGCTGCGCCCTTCAACCGGTGCGGCACAAAACCTTGCGCGCCTGCTGGACGAAAACGCCAGCGTCAGCGCGGGCTTTCTGCAAGGCGGATTGGTCAGCGATGGCAATGCGCCCGAACTGGCCGACAAGCTCAACTCGCTGGGCAGTGTGTACTACGAGCCGCTCTGGATTTTTGTCCGCACTGGCATACCCGCCGCTGCGGACAGCAGTGCCGCAACGAAAACGGCGGCGCCCGCCACCATCACAACCACCGCGCGCAAGCAGCGGCCTTCCGCGTCAGCCAAAGCAGCCGCCGCAGCCAAACCGGCCAACTCGGCCACACCCGCGATCACGTCCCGTGTAGCGCCCACCAAACTTACCGAACTCAAGGGCCAGCGCATCGCCATTGGCCGCCCCGGCGGCGGCACCCGCGCCCTCGCCTTGCGCCTGCTCATCCCTTCAGGCGTGAGCGAGACCAACTCGACGCTGCTGCCCATTTCGGGTCAGGACGCAGCCACCGCATTGCTCGAAGGCAAGGCCGACGCTGCGATGTTTCTGACCACGCTCGACACGCCGCACGTGCAGATATTGCTTGCGACACCGGGCATCGCGTTGATGAATCTCGACCAGGCCGACGCCATCATCCGCAATTTTCCCTTCCTGCACCGGCTCACGCTGCCACACGGCAGTTTTGACCTCGAACGCAACCTGCCGCCAGAAGACGTGCAATTGCTTGCCCCCACGGTCGTGCTCGCCGCACGCAGCGACATGCATCCGGCCCTCGTCACTCTGCTCCTCAAGGCCGCCACCGAAGTCCACGGCAATGCCAATCTGCTGCAAAAGGAGCACGAATTCCCGGCTGACCGCGACTCGGAGTTGCCTCTCAGTACCGACGCCGCGCGCTTTTACAAATCGGGCCCGCCCTTCCTGCAAAAGTATTTGCCGTTCTGGGCCGCGACCTGGATCGATCGCATGTTTTTCATCCTGCTGCCAATCCTCGCTGTGCTGATCCCGGTCACCAAATTCGCGCCAATGATCTATTCATGGCGCATCCGCTCCAAGGTCTACCATTGGTACGGTGAACTCAAATTTCTCGAAGGGCAGTTGCGCAACAATCCCTCAGAAGCCAAGCTGCCTGGCTACCTCGAACGCCTCGACTGGATCGAAGACCAGGTCAATCGCATCCGCCTGCCGCTGGCGTTTTCCAATCACGTGTATTTTTTGCGCGAACACATTGAGCTGGTGCGCAATGCGATTGTGCGGGCATCGCAAAAGCCACAATAGCGCCTGGCAACAGCCTTGCGATGACGCATCACTGCACCGTTACCGCTACCGGAAGCGCGCCAGCGCCTCTGCTGCGCGATCGACTGCGATCACTTCCATCCCTGCAATCGGATTGCGCGGGGCATTCGCCTTGGGGATCAAGGCCTGGGTGAAGCCGAGCTTCGCGGCTTCTTTCAAACGCTCCTGCCCGCGCGGCGCAGGACGAATTTCACCCGCCAGCCCCACTTCGCCAAAGACCACCAGGCCCTTCGGCAAGGGCTTGCCCTTGAGCGACGACACGATGGCCAACATCACGGCAAGATCAGCCGCAGGTTCACCAATTTTGACACCCCCCACGGCATTGATGAACACGTCCTGGTCGTAGCAGGCCACGCCCACATGGCGGTGCAGCACCGCGAGCAGCATCGCCAGACGCGCCGGCTCCAACCCTACCGAAAGGCGGCGCGGATTGGGCGCATGTGCGTCATCAACCAAGGCTTGAATTTCGACCAGCAACGGGCGCGAACACTCCTGCGTGACC
>JANNCZ010000830.1:0-10417 GCA_031387185.1 Burkholderiales bacterium | reverse complement strand
GATGACTCCTCCCCTGACCGCTGGGGGCAGACCCTCATGAAGCGGCGCGAAGCGCTGGTCGCCAAAGATCAGGGGAGGCCGCCACAAGTGTTGCGCGCCTGGGACTACCTCTGCGGTGTGCAGGATGCCACGCGCCAGGGTGCGTTGCGTCTGTACCCGCGAGGTGGTGATGGTTCTGCTGCTGCGGAGGGTTTCATTGCTAACGATCCGCTGCCTGCGCCGCCAGTGGCAAGCCTGCGCGAACTCGAAGCCGTGGCCCGCGCGCTGACCGGCAAGCGCATCAATGATCTTGACGCATTGCGCCGCTGGCTGTCGGTGCTGGTGGCGCCGGGTGCTTCGCTCGGCGGTGCGCGGCCCAAAGCCAACTTTACCGATGCGGACGGCAGCCTCTGGATCGCCAAGTTTCCGTCACGTGAGGACGACCGCGACATCGGTGCGTGGGAGCACCTGCTGCATACGCTCGCCAAAAAAGCAAAGATCGACGTGCCAGCGGCGCGTTGCCTGAAATTCGGCAAAGACTTTCACACTTTTTGCACGCAGCGCTTTGACCGCGCCGCAGGCCATCGCAGGTTCTATGCCTCAGCCATGACCCTGCTGCGCAAGCGCGAGAGTGAAGGCACCAGCTACATCGAGATTGCCGAATTCATCCAGCGAAACGGCGCCGCAGGTCACATTGCCCATGACTTGGTGCAGTTGTTCAGGCGCGTTGCCTTCAACGCTGCAGTGGGCAACCGCGACGATCATTTGCGCAACCACGGTTTTCTGCTCACAGCGCAGGGCTGGCGGCTGGCCCCCGCGTTTGATGTCAACCCCAACATTGACAAGGCCGAACACGTGCTCAATCTCGATGGCGCGGACAACACGCCAGGCCTCGCAACGGTGATTGAGACGGCGCCGTGGTATGGCTTATCGAAAGACGAAGGGCGCGGCATCGTGGCGCAGATTTTGAAGGTGGCGCAAGGCTGGCGCACCGCCGCTACGAAAGCAGGAATTGCCCGCGCGGATATTGAACTGACTGCAGTCGCTTTTGAGCACGCAGTTGAACACGCAGTGCGCGGGTTCTGAATGCGCAGATTTCAGTCGAGCTTGAGACCGATGGCCTTGACCACCTTGACGTAGCGCGCACTTTCGTCGGAAATCAGTTTGGCAAACTGCTCGGGCGTATTGCCGATGGCATCGGCACCGTTGCGCTCCATCGCTTGCTTGAAGTCGGCGGTTGGCACGATGGCTGCCAGTTCTTTATGCAGACGGTCAATTACCGGCTTCGGTGTGCCTGCGGGTGCCAGCACACCCAGCCACAGCGCAGCTTCAAAGCCGGGGTAGCCCAGTTCGGCCACTGTCGGCACATCAGGCAGTGCGGGCGAGCGCCCGCTGGTGCCGACGGCGAGCGGGCGCAGTTTGCCGGCCTTGGTGTGCTGCAACAGGGCGGGCATGGAGCCGAACACGGCTTGCACTTCGTTGGCCAGCAGGGCGATATCCGCTGGGCCGTTTCCCTTGTAGGGAATGTGCTGCAGGTTGATCTGCGCCGTGTCTTTCAACATTTCCATCGCCAGATGCGTGGTCGAGCCATTGCCTGCCGAAGCGTAGTTCATCTTGCCCGGCATGGTCTTGGCGAGTGCGACAAACTCTTTGAGATCGTTGCCCTTGACCTGTGGATTGACCACCAGCAAGTAGGGTGTGATCGCGACCAGCGACACCGGTGCGAAGTCTTTCGACGGGTGATAACTGAGCTTCGAGTAAGCGCCTGCCGCAACTGCGTGGGTGCTGGTGGTGCCGATGGTCAAGGTGTAGCCATCGGGCGCGGCCTTGGCAGCGGCGTCGGTGCCAATCGTGCCGCCGGCTCCGCCACGGTTGTCCACCACGACTGACTGGCCGAGCCGCTCCGAAAGCTTTTGGGCAACCACGCGGCCAACGATGTCAGTCGAGCCGCCCGCTGGGAACGGCACGATCAGGCGCACTGGTTTGTTTGGATAGTCCGCTTGCGCCAGCAGGGTGGCTGGTGTGCAGAGCAGCGCGGCGCATAGCGCTGCGAGGCACGTGTGGATGGCTGAGGGAACGTTGAGTTTCATCGACTGTCTCCATGCAAGTGACACAGCATGGCCGCATGCGTGCCGCCATGCCGCCCTACAAACTACGCTGCGCGGTAAGTAACCTTTAGATCACCGACGCCATCGCAATGGCCTTCAAGCGTGTCGCCGGCCTTGCATGGGCCGACGCCGGCCGGCGTGCCGTTCATGATGATGTCGCCGGGAGCGATCTCGACAAACGTGGACAGATAAGCAATCGCTTCATCGATCTGCCAGATCTGCTGATTGAGGTCGCCCTTTTGTTTCACTTCGCCGTTGACCTTGAGCCAGATCGCGCCGGCTTTGGGGTGGCCGATCTTGGCGGCAGGCTGCACGGCGGTGATCGGGCAGGACTCGTCGAACGACTTGCCCATCTCCCACGGGCGCTGCAATTTCTTGGCATCGCTCTGCAGGTCGCGGCGCGTCATGTCGAGGCCGAGGGCGTAGCCGAACACGTGGTCGAGCGCCTTGTCTTGCGCAATGTTGCGGCCGCCCTTGCCAATGCAGATCACGAGTTCGATTTCGTGATGCAGGTCGCGGGTTTGCGCCGGGTAGGCGATGGTGCTGCCCGAGGGGACCACTGCGTCGGCCGGTTTGGCAAAGAAGAATGGTGGTTCGCGGTTCGGGTCATGGCCCATTTCGCGTGCGTGGTCGGCATAGTTGCGGCCTACGCACCAGATGCGGCGCACCGGAAACTGGGCATCGGAGCCAACCACGGCAATGGCGGCTTGTTGCGGGGCGGGGATGACGTACTGCATGGCTTCTCCTGGATCGAGATTAAAAATGGAACGAAAATTTGGCAGACCGGATGATACGCAGGCACCAGCGCGTTGTGATTGACGTGTGTCAGGCGCAACATTGGTGCCGCACCGTGTAGAGGGGAGGGGGTAGAGTAGAGGAGGCGGCAGCGTGACTTGGCAGCGTGACTTCGCTGGCACCGCGGGCGAAGCGCGGACGACGGCGCCCCTGCGGTGCAGGGCGCCTCCTACCTCCTACTTGGTGGCTTCGCCGCCTTCGACGATCACGTTCTCGACCACGCCCGCGCCATTGCGGCGGAACGCAGCGGCTTCGCGGTATTCGGGCGATTCAAAACATTTCACGCCGGCTTCGAGCGAGTCAAATTCGATCACGATGAAGCGGTGAAACATCTCCGGCCCTTCCATGATCTGGTATTTGCCGCCACGTACGATGACCCTGCCGCCGTATTGTTTGAGGATGCCGGGCACCCGGCCGGTGTATTTTTTGTACTCGACCGGGTCACTGATTTGGGCGCGGGCGATCCAGTAAGCAGGCATTGCATTCTTCCTTTCATGGCGCGGCGGTAACGCCGCGGGATGGGGCTGGTGGGTATCCGGTGCGGTGCAGGCGGGGCAGGCAAATGCGCCCGTGATTGCAGCAAGGGGCCGGTCAGACGCATTTCAAAAAACGGTAACATCCCCGGTTGTTCACCGGCATGCAGGATGTGTGCTGGCGCGGCGCGTCAATGGCACAGCGAGAGGGATTTCCCCGCCGATTTCGTGCCTTGACACTCTGTATTTTAATCGCGGCTGCCATGCCGCCACACCAGGAAATGTCCATGCAAGCCAAATCAGTCCGTATTCACGCCACTGGCGGCCCCGAAGTCCTCAACGTCGACACCATCGACTTGCCTGAACCCGGCGCCGGTGAAGTGTTGATCCGCCACACCGCAGTCGGTTTCAATTTTCAGGACATCTACACGCGCTCCGGTTTGTACCCGGCGCCGCTGCCCACCGGCCTTGGCACCGAGGCTGCCGGCGTGATCGAAAAAATGGGCCCAGGTGTCATCGAATTCAAGGCCGGTGACCGCGTCTGTTACGCCAGCGGCCCGACCCTTGGCGCCTGTGCCAGCCATCGCGTGTTCGCTGCCAATCGCCTGCTCAAAACGCCCGATGGCGTCACCGACGAGCAGGCCGCGGCAATTCTCCTCAAGGGCATGACAGTGGAATATTTGCTCGAGCGCTGTTATCCCCTCAAGGCCGGCGAGTTCGCACTCATGCATGCGGCCGCGGGTGGTGTTGGTCTGCTGGCCGGGCAGTGGGGCAAGCATCTCGGTGCCAAGATGATTGGTGTCGCCGGCGGCGCCGCCAAGGTCAAGCTCGCGCTTGAAAATGGTTACGCCTATTGCATCGACCGCAATACCGAAGACGTGGCCAGGCGCGTCAAGGAAATTACCGGCGGTGCCGGTGTGCCGGTGGTGTACGACTCAGTCGGCAAAGACTCGTTTGATGCGTCTCTGCACAGTCTCGCGCCGCGCGGATTTTTTGTGTCATTCGGCACCACCACCGGCGTGCCGCCGCCGGTCATCGCCGGCGTGCTGCAAAAGCTGGGGTCGCTGTATTTCACCCGGCCCACCCTCGGCACCTACACAGAAAGCCGCGAAGACCTCGTGGCATCGAGCAAGGCGGTGTTTGATTTGCTTCAGCGTGGCGTGCTCAAGCTCAGCATCAACCAGCGCTATGGCCTGGGCGACATCGTGCGTGCGCATACCGAGCTTGAAACCGGTCGCACCACCGGCTCCTCCCTCATCATCCCCTGAGGAATTGCGATGCCTCTCGCGCACATCGAGCACTATCTGATCGCCGCTGACGACATGGAGGCGACAAAAAAGTGGTATTGCAGCGTGCTCGGCATGCAGGAAGGCTGGCACCCCGAGTTCAATTTTCCGGTGTATTGGCTCTACCTCGACGGCAAGGACGTGGTGCATATCAGCCAGAGTGCGAAGAATGCGACCGCTAACCAAAAAACCTATCTCGGGCGTACCTCACAAAACACCGGCGCGGGCACCGGCGCGATTGATCACATCGCGTTTCGTGCAACTGGCCTGACAGACACGATGGCGCATTTGAAGGGCATCGGTATCGACTTCAAGGAGCGCCGCGCCAACGGCCAAGCCTTGTATCAGTTGTTCATGTTCGACCCGAACGGCATCAAGGTGGAATTGAATTTTGATGCGGTCGAGACCGCGGGCATCGAGCCGGAAGTCAACGCTGCGAGTTTTGTCAAACAGTCCTGAACCCGGTAGCGGCGCGCTCCCACCGCTGCCGCTGCGCACCCAATACTGGTCTACCTTACTGGTCTGAATCAACGGAGAAATAGGCGATGTATGTAGCCAACGCAAAACGCCTCACCCTCGCAGGCGCAGAAAAAATGGTGGAGACGGCGATTGCCGGTGCCACCAAAGAAGGCCTCGCCATCAGCGTGGTGGTGGCCGACAGCGGCGGCAATCTGGTGCTGGCCAAGCGCATGGACGGTGGCCGCTTTCACACGATCCACTCATCCACCACCAAGGCGGTGACGGCGGCGTCGAACAAGCGGCCCACCACGTCCAAGGGCGCGGTGGCGCAAGACCTCGATGTGGCGCACGCGATTGGTCTCGCCCTCGCGGCCGGCGCGGATCGCTGGACTGCGATGGAAGGCGGCATGCCGGTGATTGTCGATGGTGAATGCATTGGCGGCATTGGTGTCTCGGGCGGCAGCTGGACCGCAGACGCCGGGCTGGCGCGGGCGGCAGTCGAGTCGATTGGCGCGTCCGTAACGATTGAAGCGCAGATTGGGGCGAAAAAATAATCATGGCTTTCGATGCGATCAACGTCGCCTGCCTCGGCATGGGCTGGTGGTCTGACGTGCTGGCCGACGCGATGCAGCGTTCGGATAAATTCAACATCCGTTACTGCTACACCCGCTCGGATGACAAGCGCGCTGCCTTCGCGAAGAAATATAACTGCACCGCAGCAGCGAGCTACGCGGCGATCCTGGCCGATAAATCGATCGACGCCATCATCAACACCACGCCCAACAATGTCCATCTGGAAACCACGCAGCAGGCTGCGGCGGCCGGCAAGCATGTGTTTCTCGACAAGCCGATCGCCAATACCCTTGCCGAAGGCCGCGCCATCACCGAGGCTTGTGCCAAGGCGGGCGTGGTGCTCGCGCTTGGCTATCAGCGCCGCCGCGAGAGCCAGTTCCGCTGGATCAAACAGCAAATTGACGCCGGCGTGTTCGGCCGCCTGGTCAATGCAGAGGCCAACATCAGCCGTGATCGTCTCGGCAAAATCGATTTGAATTCATGGCGCTATCAAGCGGCCGGCATGCCGGGCGGCGTGATGCTGCAAATCGGCGTGCACTACGTTGACGTGCTCGAATATTTGATGGGGCCGGTCGCAGCTGTGAGCGGGCAGCTAGCGCAACTGGTGCTGCCGGGCGACAACCCCGATGTCGCGTCGCTGCTGCTGCAACACGAGAGCGGCGCTCTGTCGACGGTCAACGCCAGCTATGCCTCGGCATCGGAAAATTATGTGTTGAACATTTACGGCAAAGATGCCAGCGCCTATTACGATTTGCACGGTGGCCTGCGCTTTGTGAAACGCGGCACCGAAAAAGCCGAAGCCGTGCCGTTCACCAAGAACGATACCTTTGTCGATGAACTCGACGAATTCGCCGCCGCCGTGCGTGGCCAGGGCGTCCCCGAAACCGGCGGCGAATACGCGACACGTTCGCTCGGCGTGATCCGCGCCGGCATCATTTCGGCGCGTGAGGGACGGCGCGTCACGCTGGCCGAAGTGCTGGCTGATCCGGCAGCGTAGACAGCCGGGTGGCATAAGCAGCGGCGCCGAAGTAATGCTGCAACATCGGTAATGCTGCAACATCGCACTACGGCAAAAGAGAGGGCAGCGAACATGCATCCTGTATCGATCACTTCAGTAAAACGGCTGGCCGGCGCGCTTCGGCCGTTTATCACCGCGTTGCTATTTGGCACCTCGCTGGCCGTCGCGCAGACGGTGGCACCCCTGGCTGGCGGTGCGCCGCTGGAATTTGTGGTCATCTTTCCTGCGGGTTCGTCCGCTGATGTCAGCGCGCGCATCCTCGCCGATGGCATGGCCAAACATCTCGACCAGGCCGTACCGGTTGGCAACCGGCCCGGCGGTGGTGGTGCGGTGGGCTATCGATACGTGGCGGCGGCGCGCAACGATGGCCGCGCCATGGTGTGGAACTCCAACTCGCTCTCCACCACCTTTCACAGCGGCGCGATGGATATTGATTACAAGGCATTCGAGGCCGTCGCGCGCGTCAGCATAGAAATTCCGGCCGTCGTGGTGCAGGCCTCGGCGCCGTGGAAGACGCTCAATGAGTTGATCGAGTACGCACGGGCCAACCCCGGCATGCTCAAAGTGGGCAACTCCGGCACCGGCAGCCACACCCACATGGCAGCTTCGGTGTTGTTCGAATCAGCCAACGCCAAAGTGCTTGACGTGCCGTTTAGCGCGACGCAGGTGGTGCCGAGTTTGCTCGGCGGTCATGTCGATGCGCTGGTGCAATTGCCGGGCGCCGTGGTGCCGCATGTGAAAAGCGGCGCACTGCGTGTGCTCGGGGTGCTCGGCTCCAAGCGTGACCCGGTGTTTCCCGATGCGCCGACCGCCGTGGAAGCCGGTTTGCGCGCGCCGCCGATGGATCTGTGGCGTGGCATCGGCGTACCCAGGGGTACTCCCAGGCCGGTGATCGCGCGGCTGGAAAAAGCCGTCGAAGCGTCGATGAGCCGGCCCGAGTTTGTGAGTGCGGGGCAAAAGTTCGGCTTTGTGCCGGCGTTTTTGCCCGCAGAAGAATTTGCCGCGCTGATCGCGCGTGATGACGACCTGATCGCGCGCCAGATGCAGGCCATCGGCTTGAAGAAAAAGCCCTAAGCCGCGTTCGTTGCGCCTTCGAGCGGTGCGCGCGTCACCTGTGCCGTGCCCAAAACGTGCACTTTCGCACGCAGACTGACTATTTTTGCGTTGGCGTGACTTTTGTCACTCGCGCCAATTCATGACATTGGCATACTTGCTTATGCCAATGTCATGAACCGGAGAACGCCATGTCAGCCCCCGCCAGCCAGATGCTCAACCAGTGCCGCGAACTCGCCCGCACGCGCCTCTCGGAGGTCATTGCCAACGCCCTGAGCCGCATCGATGAAGATTTGTTTGCGCTCGCAGACAAGTCGCAGCAGCGCAACGAGCAGCGCATTTATCTCGATGCCATGCAGCAGGTGCGTGACCACCGCAGCGGTATTCAGCAGCGGTTTGAGTCCTGCTTCGCCGACTTGTTTGAAGCCAAGACCGGTGCGCAGGCCAAAACGCAGTCCTGGAACGTGAAGCCTTCTTTTTCCGGCGGCATCCCTCTCACCTTGGTGTCGCATTCGAAGATCGAAAACGGTTTGTCGATCGAGCGTCTCGCCAAAGGGGTCACCAAGGGCGCGAATGATGATGAAATGCGCGGCATCAGCGCGCGTATGGGCCATCTGCTCAAGCGCGATGCGCTGTCCGAAGCCGACAATCCCCTCGGTGCCGAGGTGATCTTCGAAGCGCTGCGTCTGGCGTGCAATCACATTCCCGCTGACAACCCGGTCAAGTATGCCTTGCTCGCTGCGTTTCAGCCGTATCTGCGCGAGGCAATCAATGAGGTCTATCACGCGGTCAACGAGGCGCTCGTGGCGCACCATGTGCTGCCGAGTCTCAAGCTGCCGCCGCGCCCCGCGCGTGATCCGATGGCGCACACTGGCCGCCAGACTGCGATGAACCAGTCGCAGCGCATGGGCTTGCTCAACGCTGACGCGATCGAGTCGGCAGGATCGTCAAGGCAGGCCGGGTTGGCCGGATCAGTTGGCGCGGCAGGATCGGCCGGGCACGGCGCTGCTGCCGGCCGCAGCGGCTGGCTCGGCGGCAGCAACGGCAACGAGCAAGCCGCACTCGGCAAATTGCTGGCCGGCATTGCGCAAGGGCGCAGCGCCGCGCGCATCGAGGCCATGCAGTTGCTGGCCGACCCAGCACGCTTTCCGGCGGGCGCGGGTGCCGTGCGTGCAGGGGCGCAGTTGCTCGCCTCGCTCAGTCAATTGCAGGGTGACGACAGCCTCACGGCGGCACCCGGTTATTTGCATCAGATCGACAAATCCCTGCTGGCACAGAGTACCCCGCTGGATCGCCTCACGGTTGAGCTGGTGGCGATGGTGTTCGACTTTTTGTACGCGACGCCGCGTTTGTCCGAGGCCGTCAAGAGCGCCATCTCGCGCCTGCAGATTGTGGCGGTCAAGGCCGCGCTGCTCGACCGCAGCTTCTTTGCCCGGCGCGAGCACCCGATGCGCCAACTGCTCGACAACATGGCCGGCTGCGGTGACGACCCGCTGATCAATGCCGAGGCCGATGGCCCGTTCCTGCAAGGGCTGCGTGCTCTCGTGAGCGAGTTGTGTACCGGTTTCAAGGATGATTGTGCGGCGTTCGACGCGGCACTCGTCACCCTGGAGCGCCTCACTGCTGAGGAGCATGCGCGCCACGACCAAGCTGCCGCCGTACCCGCCGCACAACTCGCCGCAGACGAAGCTGTCAGCGCCGCGCGTGTCCGTGCGCAGGCCGATCTCGATCTGCGCATGGTCAAGGGCACGCCGGCCTTCATCCGTAATTTTTTGCAGCAACGCTGGGTGGCGTTGATCCTGCGCGCCGACGTGGAGCAGACCAGCGGCATCGACAGCCTGACCACGCGTCTGTCGATTGCGTCTGATCTGGCCTGGAGTGTGGAACCGAAAGCGCCGGCCGATGTGCCAATCCTTGCGGCGATTTTGCCGGAGATGGTGCGTGGCCTGATGCACGGCATGGGGCTGCTGACAGTACCCGACGCCGAGCGCCAGCAGTTTTTCGGCGCGCTGATGCAAGCGCACGCGGGTGCCATCGCCGCTGCCAAGATCGCCGCGCCTGATACCGTGGTGGCACTGCGCCCGTCGCAGGAAGAAAGTACACGCCGCGCGCCCGAGCCGGTGGCTGCACCCGATGACGCATGGGAGCGCCAGGTGAGCGCGCTGGTGAAAGGCGACATCGTCGAATTCTCGGATGCCGCCGGCGCCACACCGCGTTACCGCCTGTCGTGGATCAGCCCGAAGCAATCGCTCTATTTGTTCATCAGCCGCGTGCAGATGCGGCAGATTTCCAAAGCAGAGTTGGCCGCACTATTCCGGCAAGGCGTTGCGATCCGGCCCGCACCCGAGCAACCGCTGGTGGATCAGGCGCTCGCGTCGCTCGGTGACAGTGCGCCGATGCTGCACGCAGCGTAATGCCAGTGGAACTACATTTCACGCAAGTGGCTTAAGTGCCCCATCCGCGAAGGCGTTTGCGGCGCAGCGTGCGATGGTACGTGGAACGGGTTTGACCGTGCAGACGGCAGTCAGCGCTTAACGAGCGTCAGTGCGTGCCGGATACTGCGCCGCCGCCTCAGTCCCGCGCGTGCGGGTGAACGCGACGAAGGCGCGCACCACCGCGATGTATTCGCCCGGCGCGGCCCAGGCAATGCCGCTGTGGCTGGCACCGTCAAAC
>JANNCZ010000808.1:0-1812 GCA_031387185.1 Burkholderiales bacterium | reverse complement strand
CCCTCGGCGAAAAACGTGTACCTGGCATGCAGTTCCATGCCGCTCTGGTAGTTGTCGGTGTGCGCGCCATCGCGGCCCACCCCCATGTCGCCGGTGGCCACACCCTTGACCGCGCCAGCCGCGTCGAACAGCACCTCCGCGCCGGCGAAGCCGGGGTAGATCTCGACCCCCAGCTCTTCGGCCTTGGCGCCGAGCCAGCGGCACACATTGCCCAGGCTCACCACATAGTTGCCGTGATTCTGGAAATTGGCCGGCAGGGCGAAATTCGGCACCTTGATGCCGCCGTTTTCGGACAGGAACATGAAGCGGTCTTCGGTCACCGGCTGGTTGAGCGGTGCGCCGTCTTCCTTCCAGGTCGGCCACAGTTCGTTGATCGCCTGCGGGTCCATCACCGCGCCGGACAAGATGTGGGCGCCGATCTCCGAGCCTTTTTCTATCACGCAGACATTGATCTCACCGCCCTTGGCCGCAGCCATCTGCTTCAGGCGAATGCCGGCTGCCAGGCCGGCCGGGCCGCCGCCGACGATCAGCACATCGTATTCCATCACTTCACGGGTCATGGTCGCTCCTGGAGTTTTTTTGTCGCTGACCGGCCTGCGCCGCCGCGCGCGGATCGCCCGCCTTGGTCGCTGCCGGCGAAATCAGCGCTGGCCGGTTTTTACCTGTCCGAGCACGTTGGGATATTCGCGCGGTGCACAGCGCCAGTACTGTTTTGGGGCCGGAATGCTGGCGCCGAGCGCGGCAGCGGCATGCCACGGCCAGCGCGGGTTGTAGAGCAAGCCGCGCGCCAGCGCCACCATGTCCGCCTTGCCGCTGGCGATGATCTCCTCGGCCTGTTTGGGCTCGGTGATCAGGCCGACGGCGATGATTGGCAGGCCCGGCACGGCCTTGCGAATCGCATCGGCGAACGGCACCTGATAGCCCGGCCCCAGCGGTATCTTCTGCAAGGCCGGGGCCACGCCGCCGGAGGAGCAGTCCAGCCAGTCGCAACCGCGCGCCTTCAGCGCCTGCGCCAGCACGATCGACTGCCCCAGGTCCCAGCCGCCCTCGACCCAGTCGGAGGCCGAAATGCGCATGCCCAGCGGCTTGCCGGCCGGCCACACCGCACGTACGGCATCGAATACTTCGAGCGGCAGACGCATGCGGTTTTCCAGCGAGCCGCCGTACTCGTCAGCGCGCTGATTGGCCAGCGGCGACAGGAACGAGTGCAGCAGGTAGCCGTGCGCGCCATGCAGTTCGAGCGCGTCGATGCCGAGTCGATCGGCGCGCCGGGCGGTGGCCGCGAACTGCGCCACCACATCGCGTACTTCGGTGAGCGTCATGGCACGCGGCGGCGCCTCGCCGGGCAGTTGCGGCAGCGCCGAGGGGCCAAGCGGCTGCCAGCCGCGCGGCGCATCGAGCGCGATCAGGCCGCCGCCATTCCACGGTTCCTGGCTGGAGGACTTGCGCCCGGCATGGCCGATCTGCATGGCGATCGGAATCGCCGAATGCTGGCGGATGGCGCCCAGCACCCGCGCCAGCGCCGCCTCGTTGCTGTCCGAATACAGGCCCAGGCAGCCCGGCGTGATGCGTCCCTGCGCCGAGGGCGCGGTGGCCTCGATGACCAGCATGCCGGCGCCGGAAATCGCCAGCGCACCCAGATGCATGATGTGCCAATCCTGGGCATCGCCCTCGAGCGCGGAATACTGGCACATGGGTGACACGATGATGCGATTGGGCAGGGTCAGGCCGGCCAGGGTGATGGGGCTGAAAAGTTGGGACATGGATTAAGGCAGACTCGCGTGGAAGGTGTTGTAGGGACGCCGCGCATTG
>JANNCZ010000798.1:0-5846 GCA_031387185.1 Burkholderiales bacterium | reverse complement strand
CCTACTTTCACGCCGAGCGTGCCGAAGACCAGCTCGAGGCCTTGATCGCGTACATGCGCGAGAAGCACCCGCACGTCCCGGTGATTCTCGACGCCAAGCGCGGCGACATCGGTTCGACCGACGAGCAGTACGCGCGCGAAGCGTTTGAGCGCTATCAGGGAGTTGCGGTGACGATCAGCGCTTGTCTCGGCCACGATTCTGTCACGCCCTACACCCAGTTTGCCGACAAGGGCGTGATCATTTTGTGCCGCACCTCCAACCCCGGCGGCAGCGATCTGCAGTTTCTCGAACTCGACGGCCCGCACGGCAAGGAGTTGCTGTACCAACGCATCGCACGCGTAGTTGCCAACGAATGGAACGGCAACCAGAATTGCTCGCTGGTGGTTGGCGCAACCTTTCCCAATGAACTCGCGTCCGTGCGCAGCATCACCGGCGACATGCCGCTGCTGGTGCCGGGCATCGGCGCGCAGGGCGGCGACATCGAAGCGACCGTCAAGGCGGGGCGCTCGGCATCAGGCACCGGGCTGATGATTAATTCGTCACGCGCGATTTTGTATGCGTCGGGCGGCGATGATTTTGCCGAAGCCGCGCGGCGCGTGGCCGTTGAAACGCGCGTCGCGATCAATCGCTATCGCAAGGGATAGCGCAGCACGTTTGACGCGAAGCACGCAGTCGGATTGCCCCCCCATTCAGTGGTGTAGCAGTGCAACGGTTTGCTCACCGCGCTCAGTCCGCTACTTCGCCGCCCCAAACAACTTGGCCTTGAACGCCTCAAACGCTTCATCGCGGTCGGTATAGCTCTGGCGGATTGATTGCTCGTTGCGCGCTTGCTCGGCGCCGACGAAGGCGGCGAGCGCTTCCTTGAGGCCGGGCGACAGATGACGGTCACTCGACAACACCACTTGCGTGACCAGCGCCGGGTCGATGTGCTGCGGGCCAGCCAGCATTAGGCGCACGCCGCCGGGCAGGGCATCAAGCAAGCCCAACAAAGCGCGCTCGGCTTCGTGCGGAGCGAGATAAGTGGCGTCGGGCAGGCGCGCGATGATTGGTGCGGCACCGCTGGCGGGTGTCTCCCAAGCTGCGGCGATGAAGTGTGCGTGCAGTTTGTCGCTCTCGGCCACCGCGCGGAACACGCAGCCGATCCACGCGCCCTCGATCCAGCGGCTGGTGAGGCGCGGCACGGCCTCGGCGATGAAGCGGGCTTGAATTGCGCGATCCATCAGGTGGTCATTACAAAAAATTCCACACTTTCATGCCCCGCAAACCCTTGGTGGGAGCGGATTTTGGCGTCATGATCTCGAAGGACGTTGGTGTGAGCCATTCTCCGGCCAACGACCGGAAACAATCGCGTTGTTCCAGCGGCGTTTGAATAAAAGCGCATCGGTGGCCGCGTCAGGTGTCAGATGTCAGGCGTCCGGCGGCACCGCACGCGGGCGGCGCTCGGCATCGGTCGCCACATAGGTGAGCGTGGCCTCGGTGATTTTCACGGTCTCCAGCACAGCAGGGTTGCGCTGCGCGAATACCTCGACATCGGTGGTGATCGAGGTGCGCCCGACCTTGACTACCCTGGCGTAGAACAACACCACGTCACCGATCAGCACCGGCTGCTTGAAGGTGAAGGCATTGACCGCGACAGTAGCGACACGCCCGCGCGCGCGCCGCGCGGCGATCACACCACCGGCGATATCCACCTGGCTCATCAGCCAGCCGCCGAAGATATCGCCATGCTGGTTGGAGTCGGACGGCATCGGCACCACCGAGAGGATCGGTGTCATGCCTTGCGGCAACATCGCCGTATCTGCCGTCATTTTTTTATCCACTGCCCCTGCGCGTTTTGCACCTGCCAGCCCGGCGCGGCCTTGTCGATCCAGCGCAGGGCGAAGGTGTTGCGGATCTCACCTTCCCACTCCGGCTTGCCGTTGGCGCGCGCGATCTCGCGATAGAGCGCGGTGCGGTCCGTGTTCTCGGAACCAACCAGGCCATTGACGGCAGCACGCTGCGGCAACGGCACGGCATTGGCGTCGCGCAAGGTGATCGCACCGTCGCGCTGAATGCCGACAGCACCGCTCACGTAGTGCGCTGCGAGCTGTGTGTGACGCGCCGCCATCGCATGCTTCAAGCCATTGATGGCGGGTGTGTTGATTTCGAGATTGGCTTGCGCCCAAGCTGCAAGCGGCGCATGGGCCAACAGCAGCGCGAGCACAACTTGAAGCAGCGGAGAAAAAAATGTTTTGGTCATGGTGTCACCCTATTTCACATCGGCCGGTTTGGCCGGGGCCGCATCCTTGCGCAACTGGTAGACCTCTTCGATGATGCGGTCGGCCGCCTTCTCGGCGGCAGCGGCGGGGAAATAAATGTTGATGGTCACGCAGCCGGCCAGCGTGGCGGCGCACACTGCGCTGGCCAGTATCGCGAACCTGCGAAGCGCGCTATGGGCGCTCAAAAATTGGGCCGGATGCATGTCGTGTTTCATCGCGTGATCGCTTCGGGCTTTCCGGGACTCATTGGAACACCGGACGGGAATTGCCGTCGATGACTGCCTTGATTCTATCGAGCAACTCTTGCCAGCCGACGAACCGATTGTAACCAACCACATTGACCGCGGGCAGCCCGCCGCCCTTGATGAGCGTGAAACTGCCACCGGCGTTGTCCGCACTGCTGCCCGGTGGCAGCGGCGTGCCGTCGCCCATCAGGCACACACCGTTGCGCAAGCGGCACGAGAGACCGATGCGCTCGTAACCGAAAGTTTCAAAAAATCCGAGGAAGCTGCGCTGGATCGCCGCCCCTGCCCCCGCGCCGCCGATCGACGAAATGTTTTGCACCGCGCGTTGGCTGATGCGTTTGGCGAAAGCCCCATCGCTGGTGACAACGCGTGCATCCATGCTCACCGGCTGCCAGTTTTCCATGACCAATCCTTCCACTGCGACGTCGACGAAACCGGTGATGCCGCCAAATTTCACCGCACCGGTCATCTCTTCCAGATTGAGGCGTTTCAGATGCAGATCGGCGGTGAGCTGCGGCGTGCGCCCGAACGGATTCTCCAGACGAATCGCTTCCACCGTGGCATCGCCACCAAACAGCTTAAAGAGCAACGCGCCATCCACCGCCAGTGTTGACGCGCTGTACTTGACCTGCGGCAGAACGAACGCAAGCTGCCCGCCGAGGGGATGCCAGCCCAGAGCGGCGCTGAGCTTTTCCATCGATACCGGCGTGAGCGCACCCTGCAACTGAAATGTGTCGCGGCCAACTTGAATATCGGAGAGACCCAGAAACCCGTCGAGCAGCGGCACCACCAGCGAGGGGATACGCAGCAAACTATCACGCGATTCTCCGCTCGCGCGTATTGGCCCGAACGCGAGATCACGCACGCGCAGCGTGTCGAGGTTGAAGGTGAAGGGCCGCGGCGCAGCGGGCGCGTGTACCCACTGCATTTCAAGCTGCTCCAGCGCAAGGCCGCGCTGCGGGGCATTGACACTGGCACGGGTGAGTGTGAGCGCGGCCTCCACGATGTGGCCTGCCGCACCGCGCAAGGACAAATCAGCCGCGCCCTTGAGGGTAAGGTCGCCCAGCCCTTGTTGGTCCAGCCAGGTTTGTGGCAGCAGTGCGCGCAGGCCTGCGAGTTGCAGACCGCGTGCGTTGAGTGCGAAGCGGCCAGTTTGTGAGTCCTTTCCCGGCGGCGAGTCGTTGGTTGGGGTGCCCAGCGCAGGTTGACCCAGCGCAAAGTCACCACTGCCAGTGAGTTGCCCTGCGCCTTGCCAGTCGAGCACGGCTTGTTCCACCGCCACGCCGCCAACCGCCTGGGTGCCGCGGGCACTGAGCCGGTGTCCCGGCATGCCACTTTCAAGCGCCACGTAGAGCGGATCCCAGAACACCGCACCTTGATCCCATTGCACGGTGCCCTGCCAATTCCAGACCGCGCTGGTACGCACTGCGTCCAGCGTGACGCGCCCGTGCAGTTTTTCGCCGGCCCGCAAGCCGCTGGCGTCGGCGAATGCACCATCGCGGATACGCAGATCAGCGTCAATACGCACCGGGCCGTAGCGCAGCGTGCCGGAGACGTGGCCCGCCGTGGGGCGAATCGATTCGGCAGCAGCAGCGGCGGGCGCTGGCAACAGCGGCGCAATGCGGGCGAGCGAGGCATTGGTGAGGTTCACTCGCCACTCACCGCCCGCAGTGTCGAGCCGCCACACTTCGTCTTTTTCCGGCGTGATCGACAGACGCAAGGCTTTGCGCGCCAGGTCGTAGCTGAAGTTCAGCGGCCAGCGCTCCGCGCCTTGCAGATGGCCATCTTCGCATTGGAGGATGCGATTCTCGAAGGCGAAGCGCGCACAGGCGATTGACACATCACCGAAGTCGCGCCCCTGTGCATTGAGGCCTTTGAGATCGAGTTTGGCCGAGCCGCCGATGGCGAGTGCAAGCTGGGCCTTGCGCGCACTCCAGCCAATGCCGCTGACGGCATCGAGATCGAGTTGCAGTGACTGGGCGTGAGCCGCCGCACCGCACAAGCCAATGAACGCGGCGAGCGTGATACGCAGGCTTACTTGCCACCAGAGAGCCAGGCGTGGCACGAAGCCGTCGATCAAGACTCTGGTGAAGGTGCCGGTAAGGTCGCCAATGATGGCATCGAAGAGGCCGCTGAACGCACGCCACGTACCCATCGCGCCAGGCCGCTCCGTTGCGATAACGCTTGCGATGCCGTTTGCCATCGCCGTCAGACCTGCTAGCGGCCCAACTGGCCCGGCAACTTGCGGATCGCTTCGGCGTTGCTCCACGAAAAGCATTGGTCCGCCGCGTCGCGCCAGGGCAGCCATTCGTAGGCCGTATGCTCGGTGAGCACCGGCGCCACGGGCTGCGGAATCGTCAGGCCCCACACGTGCTCGGTGTTGTGCGTGACCCCCGGCCCGTAGCGGCTGACCCAGCGTTTGTAAATCTCGAAGTGGTTGGTGTAATGCCAATCGGCGAGCACATGGCCGGGGCGCGCCGCGTCGATACCGGTTTCTTCACGCACCTCGCGCAACGCGGTGTCACGCAGCGGCTCGTCCGCGTGGTCAAGGCTGCCGGTGACGCTTTGCCAAAAGCCCTGTGCACTGCTGCGCTCGAGTACCAGCACCTGCAAGTCCGGCGTGTGGATCACCACAAGTACCGAGATGGGGATTTTGAATGCGGTGGGGGGCGTCATCGCGACGCATCGGCCCCGGCACCACGCAGCAGCAGCAGACTGATCATCGCCGCATTTGAGAGCAGCTCGTGCGTCTTGCGGTAGCTCTCTGAGGCATAGTTGACCAGCGCACCGTCGTAGTCGGGAAACTCGATCAAGGTGAGTAGCGGCGGGGTCCAGTTGCCGGCGATGGTGCGGCTGCAATCTGACCACGCCAGATGCCGGCCCTGATAACTATGCACGGCGTCGTTGATGGCTTGCGAGAGTTCCTGGAAGCGCGCGCGGTTGACCACGTGGCTGTCGGCCACCGCGTAGGCGGGGGTGCCGTTGCCGCCCGCATGGCGCGCCACCTTGATGCCGTTGACCAGCACCATGTCCACCATGGCGCAGTTGTGGCTCAGATCAAACGCCTGCCGAAAATCGTCCGAGGCGTGAAAGGCTTCGGCACCCTCCACACTCGCAAACTCGGCAATCATCATGTGCGAGGGGTTCCAATCGCCCTCGATGGCGCGCGGTTGCTGGTCGTGCGCTAGAAAGCGGCCGCCATGCGCGAGCACCGCCGCACTGATGGCGCTGTGATAGGCCGCGTATTTGGCCTCGTTGATGACGCGCGTGTCCGCGATCAGAAAGACGGGGGCGGACATGATTGTGATCTGCTGTGATCCTGCGCGGTTGACTCAGTGGACTC
>JANNCZ010000740.1:0-1914 GCA_031387185.1 Burkholderiales bacterium | reverse complement strand
CCGGCCCGCGGCGGTGGCATGCGCGGGAAGGCGTGTGCCCGGCTCGATCATGGTGCTCATCAGGCGCGACACGTTGGCACTGGCTGCGTAGACCACCTCGTGGCCATCAAGCAGGGCAAGGTTGCTCGATTCCTGCACACTGGCCGTGATGCGCTGCAGGTAAGGACGCGCCGTGCGCGGCAGGCGCGCGGAGCCCATGTACGAGCGTCCCAGCGCCAGCACCTTCGGCGTGAGCCAATACTGCCTGCCGTCGCTGGCGGCGTAGCCAGCGTGTGCCAGCGTGATCAGATAGCGGCGCGCCGCCGCGCGGCTGATGCCCAGTTCAAGGGCGAGTGCACTCGGCGTCATGTGTGGCGTAGCATCGCTGAAAGCGAGAATCGCTGCCAGGCCGGTGATGAAGCCTTCGATCAGGTCGGCTTTGCGGGCCGGCGGGACAGACGTTGGCGCAAGGGCAGGGTGGGCTGGCATGAAATGGCTTGACTGGTAGCTTGATTCGTATTCTAATAATCGCCCAATAGTGCGATAATCGCACAACTGGATCCGAAACGCAATCCGCAAATGGATTTGAAACGCAATCCGGATTCCGAGCACAATCGATCCGAACCATGGTGTGAGCGCAGGCAGGAGAGGTCATGACGGTACGCGAGCAAAACCCGGAGCCGAAGAATCCGCTTGGCATCGACGGCATCGAGTTCGTCGAATTTGCCACCAGCCAGCCACAGGCCCTCGGTGCCGTGTTGCAGCGCATGGGCTTTGCGCCGGTAGCGCGCCACCGCTCGCGCGAAGTCATGCTCTACCGCCAGGGCAGCATGAACCTGATCGTCAATGCCCATCCCGGCGCACTGCCGGCGCTGGCCGCAGCCGACGGCAGCCCAGCCATTGCAGCCATTGCCCTGCGCGTGCGCGACGCCGCCTTTGCGTGGAAGCATTCGTGTGATCTCGGTGCCTGGCCCAAGGCGGCGGCGGCGTCGGCGATGGAGCTCAACATCCCGGCGATCCAGGGGCCGGGCGGCAGCCTGCTTTATTTTGTGGACCGCTATCGCGAATTCTCGATCTACGATGTCGATTTCGTGCCCCTGCCCTCGGTCAACCTGCATCCGCCGGCGCTGGCTGGGATGCATTATTTCGGCGTGGTGCAGGCCATTCACGAAGAACGTACCGCTGCATGGGCTGATTTTTACCGGACCCTGTTCGGGTTTACCGAGCTTTCACCGGGTACGCATTTCGGCATTCTGCCCAAGGGCACCCTGCTCGAATCGCCCTGCCGCAAGTTCTACATGCAATTGATTGAGCCGCCGGCAGGTGCAGAGGACGTGGTGTGGGACGAGAGCCTGTTGCGCATCGGCATTGGCGCATCCGACGTTGCTGCAGCGACACGCGCCCTCGGCGCCAACGGCGTGGTGTTTGTTGATCGCGAGCCGCTGCAGCCATCCGGCAAAGGCGCGCTCACGCAGACCTATCTGGGGACGGTCAGTTTTGAACTGGTGCATAGCCACATCAGACCGGATGCTTCGGCTGCAGTGCCGTCGAGCGCCACTACAGGCGCGGCGGTTGCGCGCGGCGTGAAGTAACCAGGGCATGGCCATGAACCAGGACCGCTTCGGCATGGACACCATCACCCTGGCCGGCCCGCTGGAGGCCAAGCTGCGCGCCGTCAAGGCGGCGGGCTTTTCGCAGATCATGCTGATGGCACGTGACATTGCGGGGCATCCGGATGGCGAAGACGCAGCGATCGCCGCCGTGCGCGCCAGTGGCCTGCGCGTCACCGGCTTTCAGGTGCTGCGCGATTTCGAGGGTCTCTCCGGCAACCTGCACGACTACAAAATCGATATCGCCAAGTCGATGCTTGAAATGGCGCAGGCGCTCGGCGCGCCGCTGCTGCTGGTGTGCTCGTCCACGTCGGCACAGGCTACC
>JANNCZ010000730.1:0-7140 GCA_031387185.1 Burkholderiales bacterium | reverse complement strand
CCATCTACGACCGTCACACGCGGCAGCATCACCAGTATTTCACCGACAGCGAGCACACCATCAACACTGTGCGCGAGTTTCGCATCGTGTTTTTTCCCTGGCGCGTGCTGGCAGTGTTCGCAGCGTCAGGTCTGCTGTTCGGCTGGATCGCCACGCAACTGGTTAACGCCAACGCGGGCTACATCCTGTTCATCACCATGGTGGCGCAGTACCTTACCTACGAGACCTTTCACTTCTGCTGCCATGTGCCGGAAAACTGGTTTGTTCGCAGCATGCCCTTCATCAACACCATCCGCCGCCATCACACCGCGCACCACAATCAGGGCATCATGATGAAGTACAACATGAACCTCACCTTCCCGATAGCCGACTGGTTCATGAACAGCAGTGACGTCAAGCGCGGCCTGCTTGGCACCCTGTTCAACGGTTACAGCTACGAACACGTGCGCGAAGAGTTGAAGCCGGTGATCGCGCGCTTTCGCCAGGAGTCGGCGCCGGTCACGCTCGATGGGCCGGTGTTGACGCCGGAAGAAGAGCAGCAGTTGGCGCGCGCGTAAAGCCGCCGCGCACAAGGCCGCGCTCCATGCCGATGCGGGCGGGGCGATGCGGGCAGTTTCAAGTGTTCATCACGCAGTCACACCAAACCAAAAGGAGACGAGCATGGAACGCAGAAAATTTTTAAAAGGTGCGACGCTGGGTGCCGGGGCGGCAGGCGCAGTGTTGGCGGTGCCGGCCGTGCAGGCGCAGGGCGCATCGCATACCTGGAAGATGGCAACAGGCTGGGGCGGCGGGCCGCTGATGGACATTGGCGCGAAAGCCTTCGCTGAAAAGCTGGAGCAGTTCTCCGGCGGGCGCATCAAGACCCAGGTGTTCCCGGGCGGCGCGCTCGGCAATGCCCTCAAAGTACCCGAGACCGTCAAAAACGGTGTCGCTGAAGTGGGCCACACCTGGATGGGCTATGACTGGGGCAAAGACCCCACCACCGTGTTGTTCGGCGGTTATGCCGGGTCGTTCGACACCGAGCGCATGCTGCACTGGATCTACGAAGCTGGCGGTCTCGACATGCAGCGCAAGTTTCGTGAAGAGACCGAGGGCATCATTTCGATTCCGCTGTTCATCCGCACGGCTGAAGCGTTCCTGCATTCGCGCAAACCCGTCAGGACCCTGGCTGACCTCAAGGGTCTCAAGCTGCGCACTGCGGGCGCGTGGCTCGAAATGGCCAAGGGCCTCGGTGCTGCGCCGGTCACCACCGCAGGCGGCGACGTGTATCCGATGCTCGAGCGCGGCGCGATTGACGCCACCGAGTGGGGCACGCTCTACGAAAACATTTCGATGGGCTTTCACAAGGTCGCCAAATACATCATCTATCCCGGCGTGCACCAACCCACCGCGCCGTTCGAGCTATGCATCAACAAGGACGCGTGGGGCAAGCTGTCGGATGCCGACAAGAAGCTGGTCGAGACGGTAGCCAAACTGGTGACATTTGAGACCTGGCTCAAGATTGGGCAGGAAGATGCCAAGGCACTGGAGTTTTACAAAAAGGCCGGCAACACCATCATCGAGCTTGCGCCAGAAGTGCAATACGCCGGGCGCAAGATCGGTCTCGATTGGGCCGAGAAGACTGCCAAGGAAGGCAAGTACCCGCACTTCGCCAAGGTGCACGAAAGCCAAAAAGAGCTGGACGCTCTTTGGAAAGGCGCGTCTGGCTGGCGCACCGTAAAGGTCAAGGCCTGATCAATTCGGGTGCCAAGCCTCGGCCTGAACACGACGGGACGCGCAAGCGCCCCGTTGTTTTTCGCAGTCAGCACAAACCGCACTAACCGGGGGAACCGCCTTGGATGGCTTCATCAGGAACATAGAACGCATCACCGGCAGCCTCGGCATCCTCGCTTCTTTCGCGCTGGTGCCGCTGGTGATTGCCACCTGCTACGAAGTTGTGTCGCGCTATGTGCTCGATGCGCCGACGGTATGGGCTTATGAGATCGGCTACATCCTTACCGGCTCGCACTTTCTGCTCGGCATGGCCTACACCTTGCAATGCGGCGAGCACATCCGCATTGACATCTTCAGCGCCAAGTTCTCCGCACGCGCGCGCGCGATCATTGATCTGGCGGCCTACACCATCATTCTGCCGCTGATGCTGTGGCTCACGTATGCCCTGTTCGGGCATCTGGTCACCGGCTACACACGCAATGAACACAGCGGCCAGTCGGCGATGAATTTGCCGGTGTGGCCGTTTCGCATTGTGTTTCTGGTGGCGTTCACGCTGCTGGCGTTGCAGATCGTGGCCGAGATCGTCAAGACCGTGCGCAAGTTTCGTGGCGAGACGGTGGGCGGGCCGGATGCAACTGCCAGCCAGAAAGTGTCCAACGCCGGCGGGGGAACGGCATGATCGACATCCTGCCCTTCTTCATGCTGCCGGTGGCGTTCACGTTGATGTTCCTCGGCATTCACGTCGCCTTCGCGATGATGATGACGGCCGTGCTGTTTGGCCTCGTCATCTTCGGTGACAAGGTAATCTTCCAGTTCATCGAGAAGATCGAAGACATCTCGTCCAACTTCGTGTTCGCCGCCGTGCCGTTGTTCGTGTTCATGGGGTCGATGCTGGAGAAATCGGGCATTGCCGACAAACTGTTTGAGGCCATCCACATCTGGACCCGGCGGCTGCCCGGCGGCCTTGCGCTCGCGACCATCAGCATGTGCATCATCTTTGCCGCGTCGAGCGGCGTGATCGGCGCAACCGAATCGGTAGTGGGCCTGCTCACCATTCCGATCATGTTGCGCTACAAGTACGACAAGCCGTTGATCTCGGGCGCCATTTGCGCCGGTGGTTCGCTCGGCACCATCATCCCGCCTTCGGTGGTGGCGGTGGTGATGGGGCCGCTCGCCAACGTGTCGGTGGGCGACCTGCTCTACGGCATGGTGTTCCCCGGTCTCATCATGGCGGGTCTGTATCTGATCTATATCTTTGTTCTCTGCACCATCAAGCCGGATCTGGGGCCGCGCATTCCGCCTGAGCCGGGTGACCCCAGCTTCACCGAAAAGCTGTGGATCAGCACACGCAACCTGGTGCCGCCGCTATTCATGATTTTCGCGGTGCTCGGCTCTATTTTGTTCGGTTGGGCCTCCCCCACCGAGGCCGCAGCCATCGGTGCTCTTGCCTCCGTCGCCTTGACCATGCTCTATGGCCGCTTCCAGTGGGCCGGTTTGTACGATGCGCTCATCAAGACTCTCAAGATTACGACGATGATCATGACGGTGCTGCTGGCCGGCACGCTGTTCACCGGCGTCTTCATCGGCGGTGGCGGCATCAATACCGCGAGCATCCTCATCAACAAAATGGCACTGTCGCCGTGGATGCTGCTCTCGTTGATGATGTTCATCATCTTCATCGCCGGGTTTTTTCTCGACTGGATATCGATTGTGCTGATCTTTGTGCCGCTGTTCACGCCGCTGATTAAGACCGCCGGGTTTGACCCGGTGTGGTTTTGCATTTTGTTTTTGATCATGATCCAGACCTCGTATCTCACGCCGCCGATGGCGCCGGCGATTTTTTATTTGCGCGCCGTCGCCCCGGTCGATATCACCATCAGCCACATGTACAAGGGCGTGGTGCCGTTCATCATCCTGCAATGCGTGACCCTGGTGATCGCCATGATGTTTCCGCAACTGGTGACCTGGCTGCCGAGCGTGATGCTCAATTTCAAGTGAAGGAGAGTCCCGCATGACCCCCGAACAGATTCTTGCCATCCCGCCGCGCGTGCTGACCCAGGCACAGCGCGAATTCTATTTCTCCGAGGGCTACCTCCTGCTCGAAGCCATCATCGGTGATGAGTGGATAAAAAAATTGCGTGACGCCACCGACGAGATGGTCGAACGCAGCCGCAGGGTCACCAAGCCGGACACGATCTTCGATCTCGAACCGGACCACCGCCCGGACCGCCCGCGCCTGCGCCGCGTCTCCAACCCCACCGAACATCACCCGGTGTTCTGGGACTACGTCAACAAATCGGTGATGCCCGACGCCGTAGCCGATCTGGTTGGCCCGGACGTGAAGTTTCACCACTCCAAACTCAACTTCAAGTGGAAGCAGGGCGGCGAAGAAGTGAAATGGCATTACGACATTTCATTCTGGCCGCACACCAATTATTCGCCGCTCACCATCGGCACCTACCTCTACGATTGCGGCATGGCGCAGGGTCCGCTCGGTGTGATCCCGAAAAGCCATCTGCTCGACGACCCGATGCTGAGCCAGTATGACGAACAGGGCCGCTGGGTCGGTTGTCTGTCGGAGCGTGATGTGGCGCGCCTCGACCCGCAGCGCGCGGTTTACCTCACCGGCCCGGCCGGTTCGCTCACGCTGCACAACTGCCGCACCGTGCATGGCTCGCCACGCAATGACTCCGATCTCGGCCGGCCCCTGCTGCTCTACACGCTCACCTCAGCCGATGCCTTCCCCTACACGGTGAACCCGATCAAGCCCAAGCACGACCAGGCCATCATTCGCGGCAAGCGCGCCGCGTTTGCGCACCACGACCCACGCCCCTGCCTGATTCCGCCCGATTGGTCCGGCGGCTATACGTCGATCTTTTCCTTGCAGCAGGAAGAGGATGCCAAGGTAGCGAGCGGCGCGATGATGTGAGTCGCAGGGATAATTTCTGGCGGTCTGCACATATGACAGTGCCGGAGACGCGCTGCCACCAAGGCCCGCAGGCCATCGGTTAATGTAAAGCCGCTCCCACCAACGCTTTTGGCGATATGGCTACAGCGAAGAAAGCGAATAAACCAGCGTAGGGGTGAAAAAAAGACATCTGCGCCCACCGAGCCAGTCCACCACCGGCGGCAAAATTTCCGGCTACTTTCGCGGATCAGTCGCGCCCTGATAAACCAGGTCAACCAGACGGCTGAACTCAGTCAGCTCCGCCGACGGCAACTGTGCGGGGGGGGCTGGAAATAGACATCAACGGATGGTCTCCCTGAGGCTGGCTCTGAAAAGATCTGCCCGCTTTTAGGTTGTTGCACAAAGGCTCAATCGTGCCGCATGATCAAACGATCTCAGGCAATCGCTTCGAGGCCTTTATTCTGAATAACGGTGAGCAAACGCAAGGCCGGGCCGCCGGGTTTTTTAACCCCGCGCTCCCAGTCTGATACCAGATTTTTCGACACATTCAGGTAATGCGCAAACACTGGCTGCGAGATGTGCTCGCGCAGCCGCAGCGATTTGATTTGCGCCGCGCTCAGCAATTGCACCGGGGTCAGGCAGGCGGCATCGAACTCGCGCATGGTCTGTTTGCTGACCGCACCGGCTTCATGCAGCGCCGTCATCGTTTCATGGATGGCCGACAGCGCCTCGCTGCCATATTTTTTAGGTTTCATCGACGATCTCCTCAAATTGCTCATTGGCGAGCAACAGTTGCAACTGCGCATCCGTCAGGGCCAGCACATGTCCGGCCAGCTTCTTGAATTGCGCCTCTTCATCTTCCGCAATGTTGCCCAGCGCGTTTTTGGCAAAACCGTATACAAAAAACGCGCGCTGCCCTTTGCGAAACAAAATGATGCTGCGGTAACCCTTGGACTTGCCTTCATTGGGGCGGGCGATCCGCTGCTTGATCACTCCGCCACCCAGGTCAGCGTCAATCTGTCCTTTTTCTACGCGCGCGATGGCGTTCAGCAATGCATGCGCAGAGATACGCTCACGGCGGGCGAAGCGCGCAAACCATGCGTTTTTGAAAACTCTCATCCTGCGGCCCTCCACCAGTCAAAATCATAGTATCACACAAGGCGTGATATATGGATTGATGAAAAATTGATTGAGCGAGATGAGAGGAAGTTAACGAAATCAGCCCCCACCAACGCTCTCACGGCATCTTTATGGTAGAACGGAGAGTGCGCGTAGTGCGTCCGGGCGCTCAGGTAACAATGGAATTGGTCCCTGGCCGCGTGACAATAATTCTGACCGAAGATCATCGCATCGGGGATATCAAGATCGAGCCAGGCCCGGAGATCTGAGACGAAAAGTCAACACAGTTCCGATACGATCTGCGCGTCAAGCCTTCTCTGCAGTCTGAAATATTGACGCGGACTGCCCGCGCGGAGCGGGTAATCCCTTTCTGCGCCTGCGCCTCGGCCAATGCGAGTTCGAATGCGGCTTTTGGCTTTCGGCTGCACAGCATCTCGACCTCGCTTGCGCGATAGATGGCGCAGATGTCTTTGACAGGGAGGAGCCGAAGTACCTTGCGTTTCTGCTGGCGTGGCGTGCCATTGGTACGTGTGCCAACCCAGTGTTGCGCCTTCTGTGAAACGGATTCAGCAGAAGTTGAGAGGTGGGGTGCTCTGAAGTGCGCTTGCACCAACGATCTGCGCGGCGTTGCCGCCAGGAGCTGCATCCACCAACGATCTTAGGCCGATGCGTCAAGCCAGTGTTCAGACGCGCCAGTTTTCCACGCGGAGGCCAGTCACCACACCAAAGCCGCCATCAGCAGTCGCTACCGCCCTGCCAAGCGACAGCGCGTGTCCGGCGAGGAGCATGTCGGCGATACCCGGCGGACGCTGTCCCTTTACCGCTTTTCGCTGATCCACCTGCACACGCACGAGCGCGGCGCGGCGTGCGGCGTCGGGTTTGAATTCAATTTGGCGAAACTGCGCAAGCAGCGCCTTGAGCTTGCGCACTTCGTACCCTTTTTTGACCGCCGGTCCGGTCAATACGCCGCGCTGCAGCTCCTCCACCGTGATGGCGGAAAGCGCGCAATTGCTGTATCCAACACGCCGCCAGTGCGCTTCAACGGAGGCTGCGTGTTGCGTTTCGTTGGCCAGATCAATGACGACATTGGCGTCGAGGAAAAATTTCACGTCGGGCCGAACGAGCCCTTGAGCTTGCGTGCGAGGCGGACAATTTCGTCGATCTTCCGGTCACTGGCTGACCGGCGCGTGGCGGCACGGCGATGCGACGCCGGCTTTTTCGAGGACGGTCTTGTAGCTGGTTTTGCAAGGATGCCGGATGCGGTTTTCATGACAGGCCCTCCCAAGGGTTGATGTGCGATTTTAGCAACGCCATGCTGCCCGGGACGGCTAGCCGATATTCTGCGACTTGTAGTAACAGGTTGAGCCATGACCCGCTGCAAAGCAGGGGCTACCAGTGCG
>JANNCZ010000720.1:0-2873 GCA_031387185.1 Burkholderiales bacterium | reverse complement strand
CGCGGCCTCCCCAGCAGATCGAGCTTGTTTCGTATGGCACCGAGGGCGCTGCGGCCATCGCCGCCGCCGGCGCGTGTTTCATCCAGCCCGTCAATGAAGATGATCTTGTCGCGCCATTGTTCGGTGGTTTGATTCAGATCTATGAAGTCTCGCGCTGTTACCGGCTCCACGTTAAATGCGGCGGCTTCGGACTTGAATGCTTGCGACTTACCCGCGCCAGGGTCGCCCAGCAACACAAATGCATGCATGCTACGCAAGGTCTCCAGCGCAACGCCAGCGGTTTCGTTCTCGTTCTGCGCGTCGCTTTTCTCTCGTTGCTGCGCACAGGTGCGAGGGGCGATGTACTGGGGCATGGCTATTTGAACCATGGCTATTGCACTTCTTCGTCAAGCCAATACATCGTGGGATGCGACAGGAATTCGGCCAATGACACATCGCAATGCGTTGCATCGCCCACTACGATTCGTCGCGTCACCTTAAACGCTTCCGCGAATTGATCCATCCCCGATGAGTGGCCCGAGTAATGCCCGCTCTTGACTTCAATGGTCGTGAGCCGATTGCCTCTCGCTATAACGAAATCAACTTCGTGAGGACTTTCACGCCAATAGGTGATGCGCGCATCATCCGGGGCAGTATTGATGAGATGCGCCCCGACCGCGCTTTCGACCAGCCGCCCCCAATAACTCCGGTCGGTGCGGGCTTGTTCAAACGAATAGCTTGACCCTGCCGTCATGAGCGCAGTGTTAAGCACATTGAGCTTCGGACTGGAGGCGCGCTGCCTGGCTTGCTGGCCCGCGAATTTTTGCAGTCCGGTCAGCAGACCGGACTGTGAAAGCAAATCGAGGTAGTGCGCCAGAGTGGTGGTGTTTCCGGCGTCTTGCAATTGGCCTTGCATCTTGGTGTACGAAAGTATTTGTCCCGAGTACGCACCACCCAATTCGAACAGCCGTTTTAGGAGCGCGGGTTTTTCAACCCGCGTCATCAAGAGAATGTCTTTTTCGATATTGGGTTGAATCAGGGAGGCAAGGATATAGCGTCTCCATCGCTCCTCGTCCCTGATGAACGGCGCGCCACCTGGGTAGCCGCCGAAGTAGAGATACTCCTCAATCGAATATCCAAACGCGTCCTGCATTTCCGCGAGAGACCAGTGCTGCATGGCAATCATTTCGTAGCGGCCTGCGAGGCTTTCCGTTAGACCTTTTTGCATCAGCAATGGGGACGAGCCAAGCAACACGACATGCATGGCCAGGCCACTGGCGCGATCGGCATCCCACAATCCTTTCACCAACTCTGACCAACGCGGAATTTTTTGAATCTCGTCAATCACCAGCAGGTAATGGCCTTCGTAGCCCTTGGCTGCCACACGTGATCGTTCCCATATTTGAATCAGCCAAGCTTCGTTGCGTGGCGTCTCGGGCAAGATCGTTTCAAGTTCAGAGGCCGCCTGGTTGATGGCACCTGAAACGGGTTCGTCGGTTGCGACCCGCGTATACGTGCCTGGCTCCCGTTTGCCCAGTAGCTGAAGAATCAGGGTTGTCTTGCCGACTTGACGCGGGCCTGCGAGAATTTGGATGTAGCGAGGCAGCTCGTCAAGCCGAGCAGCCAAAGTCTTGAGTTGTAAGCGGAAAAATTTCATTTGTATATGATTGAGTAAATTAACTCAATGATATACAATTTTTATATTCCTTGCTTCGGCACGTATCACAGCATTTGCCACTCTTTGATCATCTATCCACCGCAAGCGGCCACCCCGGCCACTAGCGCGCTTGCAATTCTCTGTTGCGTGGCCGGCTGCGCGAGCAGGGTCTCGTCATCACGATTGACGATCACGCCCGCTTCGAGCAGGAGCGCGGGCATGGCGGCGGAGCGCAGCACGGCAAGGTTGTCAAAGAAGTGCACGCCATTAACTTCATCCGCGAACTCGCGGCCGCTGCCGAGTACCGGATCGGCGTGATAACGCGATGGCTTGAAGCCCGCTGCGATCAACTGCGCGCCGATGGCGGAGGCGCATTTCAGGGCCAGCGGCCATTGCGGGTTATTGCGCGAGACGAATAGCGAGAAACCGCGAAAGCGCTCATCGAGAAAGGTGCGCGGCTTACCTTCAAACATCCACGGCTGGTGAAAGCGCAGCTTGGCCGAGTCGTGATGCACCGAGACGAAAAGTTGCGCGCCCGCCTCTTTGGCCTTGCGCGGACGTGAGGCGAGATCCGTCGTGAGGCCGTCCACCGCGATCAGCGTGGTGCGCATGCCAGTCTGCACGGGCGCGGTATCTCGCGTGAGAGCGGCATCAATGGCCAGCGCGAGCGCGCGATTGAATTCAAACTCGGCGACTCCGCGCGCCGAGATCGCGCCCTGGGTCTTGATGCTATGTCCGGCATCAATCGCTACATGGGTGAAACCGTTGGTGGGAGCGGCTCCCAGGCTGCTGATGGGCAAACACAGGCCAACGCACATAACCGCTGCGCCCAACAAAAACGCCACCCCGGGTTGACCTGGCGGGTAGCGCTTTGCACTGCGCGGGTGGCGAGGCACAGCCGGCACAGCGCCGGCAATGTGGCGCGCCCTACTTCGCACCCTTGTTCGCTTCCTGAAAGCGGCGCAGTTGTTCATTGCCACGTTTTACCGCATCATCAAGCGCGAGCTTGGGCGCTTTTTTTCCGGCCCACACGGACTCCAGTTCTTCGTCAATGATGGCGCGAATCTGCACGAAGTTGCCGAGGCGAATACCTTTAGACACCTTGGTCGGTTTGTTGCCGGTCATCTGCTGCACCGAGATGTCGGTGCCGGGGTTCTGGTCATAGAAACCGCTCTTTTGTGTCTCGGCATAGGCCGCCGTGGTGAGCGGCAGATAGCCGGTCTGCTGATGCCACTCC
>JANNCZ010000717.1:0-4242 GCA_031387185.1 Burkholderiales bacterium | reverse complement strand
TCCCGCAGGAAATCAGCGAACACGCGATCCTTGTATTCCGCTGCGAAGTTGACCGCCTCGAAATCAATGCCCACTACATCGGCAGCGGCAGCGGCGTCTACCAGGTCTTCGCGCGTTGAGCAGTATTCACCATCGTCATCGTCTTCCCAATTTTTCATGAAGAGGCCGATGACGTGGTAACCCTGCTGCTTGAGCAGCAATGCCGCCACCGACGAATCGACGCCGCCGGACATGCCGACAACCACCGTGTGGGCGCGCCTATCCATCACCGTTTCCGCGGATCGCGGCCCCAGCGCCAGTCGCGCTCGGGCATCACCACCGCAGGTTCACCGTGGTCGAAATACCAGGAATCGACGGCATACACTGCACCGGTCGCGCTTTCACTCACCTGCCCGGCCCAATGCTCGGCAAGAAACCGCATGCGCTTGAGCCGTGGCCCGGCTTCATGAAAGCGCAGCAGGCCATTTTTTTGCAGCAGCGCCAGAAAGGCCGTTGTGTTCGTCGAGTGATCGATGCAATCCATCACCCCGCTCACGCCTGGGTCATACGGAAAATTGCCGCCGCGATCATGGGCAATCGGTGTGTTGCGTGCTGCGGCGACGTACAGCAGCGCTACCGCGCGCCCAAGGCGAGCGCGCTCCTCACCCGCATCAGCAGGCTGACCAAGTACAGAACGCGCCGCCTCTATATCGGCGTCCGCAATCTGCACTTCCTCGCGATGCGCACAACCGTAGTTGAAACAGATCTCGACTGTCTCACTCGCGCAGGCGCAATGGGCGCTACCGGCGAACAGCACAATGGCGATCAAACCTGCGCGCAAAGCGGCAGGTGACACGGAAAACAAGCAGCATGGCATGCTGCAATTTTAGCTGCGGCGGGGAGCCACCACAGACCACCACAGACCAACGCAGAAGAACGCAGAAGAACGCAGACCACCACAGACCAACGCAGACCAACAAGGTGACGAATCAATGCGCGGCGGACTTCTCCGGTACTCTTCCGGACAGTACCTTGGCCGGCAAGTTGGCAGCCGCGCCAGCCGCATCCGGCGGCGCGAACAGGGCGGCCGCCGTCTCTTGCGGCGTCAGCGGTCCGCGCTCCAACACAACGCCTTGGCCAGCGCCTGCCGTTTGAGACGCACTAATCGGGGCGGATCCGGCCCCTTTGGCTTGCGCAACACCTTTACCGGCATCTTGTATCGGCCTGCGTGTCGAGAGCGGATCAGACGGCATCTGTGCGCCCGCGCCCGCGCTGGCGTGAGCATCTTCATGCTTGCCCGCCGCCTTCTTTGGCGGTGGCTCCACCGGTGCCACCGGTTCAATCTTGTTCTGCGTCATGTAATCGTTCATCTCGCGCCAGCCGGCAAACACCGCTGAGCGTGAGGCTTTTTCGTTCAGCGTGTAGCAGTCTTCGAGCGCACGCCCGGCGTGGCGGCACGCGCCGCCAGTTGCCTTGCCCTCAGCCTCGGCGGCTTTGCTGCCGTCGAGTTCGGCAATCTGCTCGCACGCTGCCAGCAGCGCGCAGAGGGCAAGCATGCAGAGGGACGACAACAGGGAAGACAACGGACGCATCGAATAACCCATCAGATTTCAGCGGTGGCGGCAGTGAGCCGCGCGGCAAGCAGATCACTACTACGGCACCATCACCAACGGGAAACGGCCCTTGCGTGACAATAGCGCCATGGCGCACAACGCATAGCGCTGAACAACGCGGGCAAATCGCCCCAATTCTGCGGTTGCGCACACCAGCCGCCCTGCACCCTTCACCCGGCTCCCAAGCCTTGCCGGCACGGGGCCGCAGCAGAAACGCAGTAGACAGAGGCAAGCAGATATACTTGCGCCTTCTCCACGCGCGCCGCCTGTCCCGTTCGTTCCATGGGCGGCCGCAGCTCAACCTGCGCAGCGATCCGCTGCGCTGCCCTCAGGAGGTCAAGTTGAAAATCGGTATTCCACGCGAGACACGCGCGGGCGAAACACGCGTCGCAGCCACGCCCGAGACGGTGAAAAAGCTGATCGCGGGCAAACACACCGTGCTGGTCGAGACCGGTGCCGGTGCCGCCGCCCACATCCCCGATGCGGAGTATGCGGCGGCTGGTGCGCAGTTGGTACCAGGCGCGGACGTTTACGCCCAGTCTGACATGCTGTTCAAAGTGCGCGCACCGCAAGCGGACGAAGCGGCCAAGATGAAATCGGGCCAGGTATTGATCGGCATGCTCAACCGCTTTGATAGCGCCGGGCTCGAGGCGATCGCCAAGCAAGGCGTGATCGGCTTTGCCCTCGAAGCCGCACCGCGCATCACGCGCGCGCAGTCGCTCGATGTGTTGTCTTCGCAGGCCAACCTCGGCGGCTACATGGCCGTCCTCACCGCGGCCACGCTGTATCCGAAAGTGATGCCGATGTTCATGACGGCGGCTGGCACCGTCAAGGCCGCACGCGCAGTGATCATGGGCGTCGGCGTCGCTGGCTTGCAGGCGATTGCCACTGCCAAGCGTCTCGGTGCCGTGGTCGAGGCCACCGACGTGCGCCCCGACACCAAAGAGCAAGTCGAGTCGCTCGGCGCGAAATTTATTGAGGTGCCGCTGACCGATGCAGAAAAGGAACTCGCCAAAGGACAGGGCGGCTACGCCAAAGAGATGGGCGACGATTACAAGAAACGCCAGGCCACGCTGATTGCCGAGCGCATCCGGCAGGCCGACATTGTGATCACCACCGCGTTGATCCCCGGACGCCCTGCCCCCGTGCTTGTCACGGAGGAAATGGTCAAGACCATGAAGCCCGGTTCAGTGATTGTCGATATGGCCGCCGAGCAAGGCGGCAACTGCCCACTGACCGAGAAAGACAAGGTCGTTGTCAAGCATGGCGTCACTTTGGTCGGCTACACCAACTTTCCGGCATTGGTGCCCGCCGATTCATCGGCGCTGTATGCGCGCAACGTGATCGACTTCCTCAAGCTCATTGTGGACAAAGAAGGCAACCTCGCGATCAACAAGGAAGATGAAATCGTCGCCGCGTGTCTCATGACCGAGGCCGGGCAGATCGTCAAAAAGTAAACCGAGTAAACCGAGTAAACCGCACGCACCACGCGCAGCCCACCCCAGGCGCGGCCAACCCCAGGACAGAACATGGATACCATTTCCCCCACCGTCTTCAACCTTATCATTTTCGTGCTGGCGATTTACGTCGGCTATCACGTCGTGTGGACGGTGACGCCAGCGTTGCACACACCTTTGATGGCGGTCACCAACGCGCTCTCCGCCGTCATCATCGTCGGCGCCATGCTGGCCGCAGCGCTCACGCAGGGCGACTTGTCGCGCTGGATGGGTACTGCAGCGGTCGCCCTCGCTTCGGTCAACATCTTCGGTGGCTTTCTCGTCACCAAACGCATGCTGGAAATGTTCAAGAAGAAGGACAAACCCGCCGCAGATGCCGCCGGTAGAGCGGGAGCGCACAAATGAGCCTCAACGTCGTCACCCTGCTGTATCTGGTTGCATCGGTCTTTTTCATCCAGGCCTTGAAGGGTCTGTCGCACCCCACCACCGCGCGGCGCGGCAATGTATTCGGCATGGTTGGGATGGCACTCGCCGCCTTCACTACTGCGGCATTGATAGTGAAGTTGGCTGACACCAAGGCTGCCGGTATGGTCTATGTGTTCGGCGGGCTGGTGGTGGGTGGCACTGTGGGCGCGATCATGGCCAAGCGCGTCGAGATGACCAAGATGCCTGAGTTGGTCGCATTCATGCACTCGATGATTGGTCTGGCGGCGGTGTGTATTGCCGTCGCGGTGGTCGCCGAGCCGTCTGCATTCGGCATCTCCGCCGCCGGTTCCAGCGACCTGCCCGGGTTGATTCCCGTGGGCAACCGCATTGAGTTGTTCATCGGTACCTTCGTCGGCGCCATCACCTTCTCGGGGAGCGTGATCGCCTTTGGCAAGCTCTCCGGCAAGTACAAGCTGCGCGTATTTCAGGGCGCGCCCGTCACGTTCTCGGGCCAGCATCCGCTCAACGCGATTCTGGGTCTCGCGATGCTCGGCTGCGGCATCTGGTTTGCCGCCACGCAAGACTGGACGCCTTTCATCATCCTCACGCTCATCGCCTTCGTGCTTGGCGTGCTGATCATCATCCCGATTGGCGGGGCCGACATGCCGGTGGTGGTGTCGATGCTCAACTCCTACTCGGGCTGGGCGGCGGCCGGCATCGGCTTCTCGCTCAACAATTCGATGCTGATCATCGCCGGCTCGCTGGTG
>JANNCZ010000650.1:0-1597 GCA_031387185.1 Burkholderiales bacterium | reverse complement strand
CCCCGCATGAGTCTGGATCGATTTGAAGTCGAGGGCAACACGCTCCTCCCCGAACGCATTGCCAGCACCCTGCGCAACGCGATTGTGGGCAGCGTGCTGGCGCCGGGTGCGCGCCTGGAGGAGCAGGCTCTATCAAAGCGGCTTGGCGTGAGCCGCGTGCCGCTGCGCGAGGCCTTTCGTGTGCTCGCCGGCGAAGGCCTGGTGGTGATCCAGCCCAATCGTGGCGCCGTCGTCAGCGCACGCTCCGAGGGTGAATTGCGCGAACTGTTTGCGGTGCGCGGCATGTTCGAATCAGAGGCGGCGCGCTTGTTGGCACGGTCGCGGCCGCTGGCTGTGCTCGACGCGCTGGAGGCGATGATCGGCGGCATGAAGCGGGCCGTGCGGGCGCGCCGGTACGATGACTATGCGCGCATCGCGGCGCAGTTCCACGATCTGATGGTGGCGGAGTGCGGCAACCATCTCATCGGCCAGCTTTACGACCGGATCCGCACCAATCTGCGCCGCTATCAGTTGATGATGGTCGACTTGCCCGGCTCGCCCGCCAAGTCGATCCGCGAGCACGAAACCATTCTCGCGGCCATCCGGGCCGGCAAGGCCGCTGCGGCGGCGCGTGCGGCTGCGGTGCACGTTGATGAACTGGTGCAGCGCTTCGAACAAAGCCGCCCGCCAGCGACCAGCAAGGTCGCAAAAGGGGTGGGGGGTGAGGGGGTGAGCGCTGACGGCGCTGACGTCGGCAACGACCATGGCCGCCGCACCCGCATGGCAGCTTTGCCCAGGCGCGTATCAATCAAGCAGTCCACAACCACGATGAAGGAATGATATGGTGGAGCCATCTGCCTTGCCCCTTGCCGGATTGCGCGTCCTTGACTTGTCCAGAGCGCTGGCCGGTCCGTTCTGCGCGACGATCCTCGCCGACCTCGGTGCCGATGTCATCAAGGTCGAGCCTACGCCGGCCGGCGAGATGGTGCGCGGCTGGGGGCCGTTTGCCGAGGGCATCAGCGTCTACTACCTGAGCATTCATCGCAACAAGCGCAGCCTCGCGGTCAATTTTCGTGACGAAGCGGGGCTCGAATTGATCCGCTCGCTTAGCTGTCAAGTTGACATCGTGATCGAAAACTTCAAGCCCGGCGCGATGGACGACATGAAGATGGACTACGCCACCCTGGCGGTGCGCAATCCGCGCCTGATCTACGCCTCGATCACGGGCTTCGGCACCACCGGCCCCTACGGCGGCTGGCCGGGGGTGGACCAGATCGCGCAAGGCATGTCCGGCTTGATGAGCCTCACCGGCCACGCGGATACCGGGCCGGTGCGCGTCGGCATTCCGATTGGCGACGTGGTGGCCGGCATGTGGGCGGCGCTCGGCGTGCAGGCCGCCGTGATTCAGCGCATGGTGACCGGGCGCGGCCAGTTGGTCGAGACCTCGCTGCTGGCGGGTCTGATCAGTTTGCTCACGGTGCAGGGCCAGCGCCAGTTGTCGCTTGGTGATACCCCGGGTGTGGCCGGCAACGACCATCCCGTCGTGTGCCCCTACGGCATGTTTGAAGCGAGCGACGGCCCGTTCAACATGGCCGCAGCCACTGAAGACATGTGGGTC
>JANNCZ010000647.1:0-2448 GCA_031387185.1 Burkholderiales bacterium | reverse complement strand
CGGCATCAACCACCAGCAATTGGTTGATCTTGCGCACTTCCATCAAATGGACCGCCTCGGCGGTGAGTGCGTCTGCGTCGATCGCAGCAGGGTTGGTGGTCATGAATCGGGAGACTGGGGCTTGCCTGAAATCATCGCTCTGCATCAGCGCGCGGCGCAAATCGCCATCGGTGAACACGCCAGCGACCTTGCCGGCTGCATCGAGCACAGCAGTCATGCCGATTTTCTTTGCAGTGATTTCTCTTGCGGCTTCCAGCACCAGCGCATCAAGCGCCACCTTGGGCAGGTCGTTGCCGGTGCGCATCACATCGTGTACCCGCGTCAGGCGCCGCTGCCCCAAGCTGCCGCCGGGGTGCGATCGTGCAAAATCATCGGCGCTAAATCCGCGCGCATCGAGCACAGCGATGGCCAGCGCGTCGCCCATCGCCAACTGGGCTGCGGTGCTTGCGGTCGGCGCCAGATTGAGCGGGCAGGCCTCCTTGTCGACGCCGGTGTGCAAATGCACATCGGCCATCGCCGCCAGGGTCGATTGGGGGTTGCCGCTCAGCGCCACCATCGCCGCACCGATGCGCTTGACAGCCGGCAAGATGTCCAGCAACTCCTGCGTCTCGCCCGAGTTAGACAGCGCCACCACCACGTCTTGGGCGGTGATCATGCCCAGATCACCGTGACTGGCTTCCGCAGGGTGGACAAAAAAAGCTGCCGTGCCGGTGGACGCAAAGGTGGCGGCCAACTTGCGGGCAATATGCCCGGACTTGCCCATGCCAGAGACGACGACGCGTCCGCTGCACGCCAGCAGCAGGTCTACAGCACGGGCGAAGTGGGCGTCATCAATCCTGGTGACCAGCGCGGCGATGGCTGCCGCCTCGATACGAACCACGCTGCGTGCCAAATCAAGGGTCTGGGCACCGGACTTCAACGAAACGCCGGTTCCTGGTGCCAAGCGTACAGGTATGACACTTGGGGTATTTGATGAGATCGTAACCACTGGCATGCCATCAAGTATAGCAAACACGCTCTCAACCTTTGGCTAGTCTGCACAACTGGCATCAAGATTGCAGAGCTGACTGTTTTGCCGCGCCAGCGAGCGTAACTCCTTGGAGAATTGAGTTCAAAAAAAGCCCGCTCGAAAGCGGGCTTTTTTACGCGGACACGGAATCAGTTGATCAGAGTCGCGCCGCCGCAATTGGGTTCCACTGCCCCGGCAGTGGTTTGCCAAAGGCTGCCGATTAAGGTGCCAGTCAGGCACTTGGTGCCATCGGGTGCAGTTGCATGACTCCATATGCTAAAACGAAACTGGCCGTTATTGGGCACGGCATCGTCTATTTTGACATCCGCTTCTGCCAGCACGTTGCTCGGAATCAGGTGGCCGGTCTTGATATTGTGGCGCGCCGAGACCACACCTGTATACTGACCAGCAGCCGAGTAAACGTTGTCGGTGACCAATTCGAGCGCGCCACCGTAGACATTTACGGGACTGTTAGCGATACCAGACGCCAGCGGAGCCGTTGCGGTACAGGTCTGACAGCTGATGAAGCCGGTGACGGTGATGTTCTGGAACGCGAGCGGCGAGTCCAAGGGGTCAATGGCACCGGTACCCGGTGTTCCGGCGACAATCACACCAGAACCCACTTGAGTAACTTGGGTGCCTGTCAAATCCCCCGGAATCATGCGAAACCGGTCCTGGAAACCGAAAAACGCCGCCTTGATGCCGTTTTGCTGGTCAATAATATTTCTGACCCGCGCGTTTTGAATCAATTCCTGACCACGCAGAATGCCACCGAGCAGAAGCCCGATGATGACCAGCACAATCGCAATTTCGACCAATGTAAAACCTTGTTGTTTACGCATGATATCTCCCGCTTGAAAGATGGAATGGACTACTGCGACTGGCTGTTACGCGATATGGCAACGCAAGCTGCATGCCATGCTTGAGGGAGTGATTGTAAGGGCAAAGTAAGGGCAAGCCGCTGTTTTTTCGCGTGTTTTTGGCCTCTGGCGGCGTTTCGTATGTCATCCATACAACAGAGTTGCCGAAATTTCGTCAGTTTTTGCGCCCTGCGCCGGTCACTGTGGCCGCGCCGGTGGCGTCCTGCAGTTCGGCCAGGCGCCCGGACAGAAAGCGAAATTCAGATGGGTCAGTGACTTCGCCACTTGACAGAAGCGCACCGAGCAACAGCTTGGCCGTCTCGTACTCGTTCATGTCCTCACGCAGGAAAATCTCCATTTGTCTGGCCCAGGCCGGTACGCGCGGGCTTTTGGCATGCAAGCGCAAGGACTCAGCGTAGCGCACCGCGAGATTGAGGTCACGCAACTGGTGGCGGGCGATGAAAGCAGCGTGTGCCAGCCATTGCCAGCGGCGGTTCGGATCGAGCAAAAACTGGCGTTGCACGAAATCCAGCATGCGCTGTTGACGAGCCGGATCATCGACTGCACCGTACAGGCGAC
>JANNCZ010000636.1:0-2090 GCA_031387185.1 Burkholderiales bacterium | reverse complement strand
CGCGGCCTTGCAAACGCCCAGCAAGTTCTCCGCTCGATGATTGAGGAGATCACTGAATACTGGAGCGAGGTTCAGAGCGCTGAAGTCCCACCCCTTCCTGCCGTCTCCATCCTTGAGTTGGTCTGCAATCGCTTTCATTTGACGGCGCGACAGCTTCGGGAGCGCCACGCAGGTCGAGAGACGCTAGCCGTCGAAGACGAGTACGACGTTCAGGACCTACTTCATGCTCTGCTTCATTTGTACTTCGACGACATTCGCCCAGAAGAGTGGACACCAAGCTACGCGGGAGGAAGTGCTCGTGTTGACTTTCTGCTTAAGGCTGAGTCAATCATCGTTGAGGTCAAAAAAACCAGACCGAAGCTCGGCGTACGAGAGGTCGGCGATCAACTGCTCATCGACATTGGAAGATATCAAGCACATCCCGATTGCAAGACTCTCCTATGTTTCATCTACGATCCTGAAGGCAGAATTGCGAACCCTCGCGGCCTTGAAGCCGATCTCAGCAAGCAGGTCAATGACATGGAAGTTAAGGTTTTCGTCCGTCCGACAGGCGCGTAGGCCTAACCCGATGGGCGGGCCTCAACTCCAACGTTACCGCCCCGACCTTCTGCTCAATGACCGTCGACCAGCTAAAAAAGTTCTGCCTCAGCTTCCCCGGCACCACCGGGAAGCTGCACGTCGCCCCCAGCAACATCCTGGTCTATTCCGTCGGCACCAAGCACTTCGCCTATTTCAAAACCAGCGACCCCGAGAAGTGTCGCTTCAGCGTGCGTGTGACGCCCGAGCGCTTCGTCGAGTTGACTGACATGCCTGGCGCGAAGCCTGCGCGTTACATGGCGCGCTTTCATTGGGTGACCATCGTCGCGGTGCGGCAGTTTCCGGCGGATTATTTGACGGAGCTCGTGGAGTGGTCGTATCAGCGGGCGCTTGGCTCGCTTTCCAAAGCCAGGCAGCTTGCGCTGTGCGGGCATACGGGGCGCAGCCCTTCGAGTGCATTTGCGGGGGCACGTTTATGAGCGTAAAACTCGCGCGCTGGGCTTTGCATTTTTATGCGCTGCCTTACCGGCGCGAAATCATTTGGGCCAATGCGGTGGAGAAGGCCGGTCTGTTTGCCCTGCTCGTCATCGAGGGCGACAACGGCAAGCGCGGCATCGCGGAAGGCACGATCAAGCCGACCTGGTCGGGCGTGTCGGTCAATTCACTGCGGGCGGCGTTTGAGGATTTTCTGATGCCGCGCTTGCAAGGGGTGGATATTTCATCGCCGGCCGCCGCGGCGAAGGCGCTTGCGGGCATACCGGAAAACAAGCTTGCCAAGGGCATGATCGATAGCGCCGTCTGGACGCTGCATGCGGCGGCGGCGGGGCAGCCGCTGTGGCAACTGTGGGGTGGCACGCGCGAAGTTGATCTCACGTGGGCGATTACACGGCAGGCGCCGCTGGTGATGGCGCGCGAGGCGGGTGAGGTTTGCGCGCGCTACGGCTTTCGCACGCTCAAGGTTAAGGGCGGGCAGGGCCTTGACCTTGAGTGTGCGAAAACCGTAGCGCGCGCAAACCTCACTCGCCTCGCGCGCCATCACCAGCGGCGCCTGCCGCGTAATCGCCCAGGTGAGATCAACTTCGCGCGTGCCACCCCACAGTTGCCACAGCGGCTGCCCCGCCATCGCCGCATGCAGCGTCCAGACAGCGCTATCGATCATGCCCTTGCCAAGCTTGTTTTCCGGAATGCCCGCAAGCGCCTGCGCCACGGCTGCCGGCGAGGAAATATCCACACCATGCAGGCGCGGCATCAAAAAATCCTCGAACGCCGCCCGCAGTGAATTGACCGACACACCCGACCAGGTCGACTTGATCGTGCCTTCAGCGATACCACGCACGCCGTTGTCGCCCTCGATTTCAAGAAGAGCAAACAACCCGGCCTTCTCCACCGCATTGGCCCAAACGATTTCGCGCCGGTAAGGCAGTGCATAGAAATGCAAGCCCCAGCGCGCAAGTTTCACACTCATGCATGCACCTCAGCAAATGTCTTGACCCCGCTGCGCGCCGCGATCCCGCACACCGCAAGCTGCCTGGTTTTGGAAAGCGAGCCAAGCG
>JANNCZ010000525.1:0-4775 GCA_031387185.1 Burkholderiales bacterium | reverse complement strand
GATGGTGGTGGTGCCGCCGAACGCGGCTGATACGGTGGCTGAATAAAAGTCGTCAGCGGTCATCAGACCGCTGGCCGAGAGTTGCTCGACGTGGCAGTGGCTGTCGATGCCGCCCGGCAACACGAAGTGGCCGGCAGCGTCGAGGTCACGTGTTCCGGCGGGCAGTTTGCTGGCGATGGCGGCGATCTTGCCGGCGCGCACGCCGAGGTCGGCTTTGATGGTTTCGCTTGCCGTGACGACGGTGCCATTGCGGATGGTGAGATCAAATTCGGTCAAGCTCGGCTCCTCAATGCGCTGCGTGGAACGCGGGTTTTTAGCGGGGCAAGTGTAACGCGGCGCGTGTGGGGCGGAGGCGTGTGCTGCCGGTGCGGGCTTTTGGGGTTGAGCGTGTCAAAATAATCTCATGACTACCACATCCTTCTCTTCCCCCCAAGCGCTGCGCCGCGCGATTCGCGCACGCACCTTTACCGGCCAGACAGCGGGCCAATGCCGCGGCTACACGCAAGCCAATCTCGCGGTGTTGCCGGCCCGCTACGCGGCGGACTTCAAGCTGTTTTGCGAGCGCAATCCCAAACCTTGCCCGCTGATCGGCATGAGCGAGCCGGGCAGACCGCAGATCGCCGCGCTCGGCGCTGATCTGGATATCCGCACTGACATTGCGCAGTATTGCGTGTGGAAAGACGGTGAGTATCAGGGCGACGTGACGGACCTCAACGCGCTGTGGCAAAACGACTGGGTGGCGTTTGCGATAGGCTGTTCGTTCTCCTTTGAAGAGGCATTGATGGAAGAGGGCATTCGCCTGCGGCATATTGAATTGGGAATGAACGTGTCGATGTGGCGCACCAATATCGAGACCGCACAGGCCGGGCCGTTCGGCGGGCCGATGGTGGTGTCGATGCGGCCAATTCGCGTTGAAGATGTGGCGCGTGCGACTGAAATTACCGGGCGCTTTCCCAATGTGCATGGTGCGCCGGTGCATGTGGGTGACCCTGCGAAGATTGGTATCAGCGACATCAGGCGGCCCGACTTTGGCGACGCGACCGAGATCAAACCGGGTGAGGTGCCAGTGTTCTGGGCCTGCGGCGTGACGCCGCAATCAGCGATCCGCGCGGCCAGGCCGCCGGTGTCGATCACGCACAAGCCCGGCTGCATGCTGGTCACCGATGTGCGCAACATTGACATGGCGGTGGCGGCATGAGTACTGACGTAAAGCTATCCTCCGGCGTTCAAGAAAATGCTTCCTCAGCAGCACGCTGGCAATTCTGGGTAGACCGCGGCGGCACATTTACCGACCTCGTCGCGCGCGCGCCCGACGGCACGCTCAAAACCCACAAGCTGCTGTCCGAAAATCCCGAGCAGTACAAGGATGCGGCCCTGGCCGGCATTCGCCATTTTCTCGGCCTCAAGACTGGCGAGCGTATTCCGGGCGAAATGATCGAGGCGGTGAAGATGGGGACGACGGTCGCGACCAACGCGCTGCTGGAGCGCAAGGGCGACCGTACCGTGCTGTTCATCACGCGCGGATTTGGCGACCAGCTGCGCATCGGCTATCAAAACCGGCCGCGCATTTTTGATCGCCACATCGTGTTGCCTGAATTGCTCTACAGCGAAGTGGTGGAAGTCGATGAGCGCGTCGGCGCGCACGGTGATGTCGTGCTGTCGCTTGATTCGGTCAAGACGCATGCAGCCCTGAAAGCCGCATGGGACAAGGGTTTCCGGGCGATTGCCATCGCCTTCATGCACGGCTACCGGTTCCACGCGCACGAGCAGGCGGTGGCGCAGATGGCGCGTGACATTGGCTTCACGCAAGTGTCGGTGTCGCACGAAGTCTCGCCGTTGATGAAGCTGGTCTCGCGCGGCGACACCACGGTGGTCGATGCCTATCTCTCACCCATCCTCGGGCGCTATGTGAATCAGGTGGCGGCCGAGCTCGATGGCGCGCGCCTGATGTTCATGCAGTCGTCCGGCGGCCTCACCTCGGCCGCGTTGTTCAAGGGCAAGGATTCGATCCTCTCCGGCCCGGCAGGCGGCATCGTCGGCATGGTGCAGACCGCCAAGGGCGCGGGCTTTGACAAGGTGATCGGCTTTGACATGGGCGGCACCTCGACCGACGTCTCGCACTATGCCGGAGAGTACGAGCGCGCGTTCGACACGCAAGTGGCCGGTGTGCGCATGCGCGCGCCGATGATGAGCATCCATACCGTGGCGGCGGGCGGTGGCTCGATTCTGCATTTCGACGGCAGCCGCTATCGCGTCGGCCCGGACTCGGCTGGCGCCAACCCTGGCCCGGCGTCGTACCGGCGCGGTGGGCCGCTCGCGGTGACCGATGCCAATGTGATGCTGGGCAAGGTGCAACCGACATTTTTCCCCAAAGTGTTCGGGCGTGCGGCCAATGAAGCGCTTGACTACGCGGTCACGGCAGCCAAGTTCCGTGCGCTCGCCAGCGAGATCGAGACCAACACCGGCAGCAAAAAATCACCCGAGGAAGTCGCCGAAGGCTTCATTCAAATCGCAGTCGAGAACATGGCCAACGCGATCAAGAAGGTCTCGGTGGCGCGCGGCTACGACATCACGCAGTACACGCTGCAATGCTTCGGCGGCGCCGGTGGGCAGCACGCCTGCCTGATCGCCGACAAACTGGGCATCCCGCGCGTCTACATCCATCCCTACGCCGGCGTGCTCTCGGCCTACGGCATGGGGCTGGCCGACCTCACTGCCATGCGCGAAAGAGCCATTGAATTGAAGCTGGTGCCTGCCTCAAGAGCCGCTCTGGATGCGGCTTTTCAGGCATTGGCCGCTGAGACCCGCTCCCAGATTGCCTCGCAGGGCATCGCCTTGTCGCAAATCGTCATCAAGCAGTGCGTGCATGTGCGCTATGACGGCACTGATTCGGCACTGGTGGTGGATGACGGCTCGCTCGAAGAGATCAAGGCGCGCTTCGAAGCGGCCTACCGCATGCGCTATTCGTTCCTGATGGAGCACAAGGCGTTGGTGGTCGAGGCGGTGTCGGTGGAGGCGATTGGCGGGTCTGGATACGAAGCGGGTCAAGGCGCACAGGCCGCACTGCCTGCGAGCAATCGGCGCGGCGCGATAGCCCCGGCAGAAACAGTCGGCATGTTTTCCGGCGGCAAGACGCATGCCACGCCGGTGTACCTGCGCGACGCCATGCAGCCTGGCGACAAGCTGCCCGGCCCGGCCATCATCGCCGAGCAAAACGCCACCACCATCGTTGAGCCAGGCTGGCAGCTTGAAGTGACTGCGCTCAACCACCTCGTGCTGACGCGCGCCGTGCCGCGCCCCAAGCAACACGCCATCGGCACCACGGCCGACCCGGTGATGCTGGAGATATTCAACAACCTCTTCATGGCGATTGCCGAGCAGATGGGTCTGACGCTCGCCAACACCGCTTACTCGGTCAACATCAAGGAGCGCCTTGATTTTTCGTGTGCGGTGTTCAATCAGCACGGTGATTTGATTGCCAACGCACCGCACATGCCGGTGCATCTGGGCTCGATGGGCGAGTCGATCAAGACGGTCATCCGCGAGAACACGGCCGAAAAAGGCCGCGCGATCAAGCCCGGCAATGTGTATGTGCTCAACGCGCCGTATGCGGGCGGCACGCACCTGCCCGACATCACGGTGATCACCCCGGTGTTTGATCAGGAGGCCAAGCACATCCTGTTCTACGTCGGCTCACGTGGCCACCACGCCGATATCGGCGGCATTTCGCCCGGCTCGATGCCACCCAACTCCAAAGTGGTCGAAGAAGAGGGCGTGCTGATCGACAACTTCCTGCTGGTGGAGCAGGGCCGTCTGCGCGAGAGCGAGACACGCGCACTGCTTGCCTCGGGCAAATATCCGTCACGCAACGTCGAGCAAAACATGGCCGACCTGCGTGCCATGATCGCCGCCAACGAAAAAGGCGTGCAGGAATTGCGCCGCATGGTTGGCGAATTCGGCCTCGCCACCGTGCATGCCTACATGCAGCACGTGCAGGACAACGCTGAAGAAGCGGTGCGCCGCGTGATCGATGTGCTCAAGGACGGCGAGTTCAGTTACGAAATGGATCACGGCGCTGTCATCAAAGTCAAGATCACGCTCGACAAAAAGTCCCGCACCGGCATCATCGACTTCACCGGCACCAGCGCGCAAGTTGCAAACAACTTCAACGCGCCCTCGGCAGTCTGTTACGCGGCGGTGCTCTACGTGTTCCGTTCACTCGTCGATGACGACATCCCGCTAAACGCCGGTTGCTTGAAACCCCTCAACATCATCATCCCCGCAGGCTCGATGCTCAACCCGCGTTACCCCGCAGCGGTGGTGGCGGGCAACGTCGAGACCAGCCAGTGCCTCACCGACACGCTCTACGGCGCACTCGGCGTGATGGGTGCCAGCCAGGGCACGATGAACAACTTCACCTTCGGCAACGACCAACTCCAATACTACGAAACGATTTCATCCGGCTCCGGTGCAGGCGATGGCTTCGATGGCTGCACGCCAGTGCAGACCCACATGACCAACAGCCGCATGACCGACCCCGAGGTGCTCGAATTCCGTTACCCGGTGCGCGTCGAAGAGCACTCGATCCGCTACGGCTCGGGCGGCAAAGGCAAGTGGAACGGCGGGCCGGGCGCGATGCGGCGCATTCGCTTTCTCGAAACCATGACCGGCAGCGTGCTCTCGGGTCACCGCCGTGTGCCGCCTTACGGGATGAAGGGCGGGGCGCCGGGCGAAGTCGGCAAAAACTGGGTCGAGCGTGTTGACGGTTCTGTCAC